>DATFDC010000200.1:0-2511 GCA_035252415.1 Solirubrobacteraceae bacterium | reverse complement strand
GATCGCCGCGATCCCCTGGCGGGTGTGCGCGAACAGGCTTTCCCAGTCGGCCGGGCGGCCGACTGGCGAAGAGATCTCCACCGTGAACGCGAACGCCGCCGGCGCGCCATCCTCGCGGATCACCGACCCGCTGACCAGCCCCTCCAGCGACCCGCCACCGGCCGGCACCCATCGCTGGCGGAACTTCGTCTTCCCGATCGACCCGGCCCGCATCAAGCCCAACATCGCGGTCAGTCGATCCCGGTCGGCCGGGTGGGTCACGGCCAGCGCACCGAGCTCGATCAGCACCTCCTCGTCGGATCCGAGCGCGGCGGCCAGCCCCGGACTCACTTGCAAGAACTGGCCCTCGAGGCTGACCACGCCGGCCGGGGTCGCAGGGTCGAGCTCGGCCGCGACCTGGTCGTCGACTCCCATCGAACCAGTATCGGGTCCCTTGCTCGCCCGCGGTATCGCCCGGTCGCACCGACCTGGCGGGTGCCGGTGTCCTCCGATCGGAGGAGGCCAACCGGGCTCCGGGCGGTGACTGCCGTGGTACAAACGCGTGGTGGCGTCGAATCTCCGCCTGTCCGTTCTCGTCGCCGACGATCACCCGATGTATCGCGAGGGAGTGGTCAGCGTGTTGCGGCGCCGCGCGGAGATCGAGTCCGTGGCCGAGGCGGGGAGCGGTCGCGAAGCGCTGGCCGAGATCGCCCGCGCCGAGCCGGACGTGGCCCTGCTCGACATCCAGATGGCCGACCTCGACGGCGTTCAGGTGGCCCGGGTCATCGAGCGCGAGTCACGGTCGACGCGCACGCTGTTCCTGTCGGCGTACTACGACCAGGAGATCGTCTACAAGGCCCTCGCGGCCGGAGCGGCCGGCTACCTGTCCAAGGACGCGAGGGGAAACGAAATCGCCGATGCGGTGGTCGCGGTGGCGCGGGGTGAGACCGTCCTCGGCCGGGACATTCAGGCTGCCGTGGCGCAGCGGATCCGCCAGACCGCCGAGCGAACCGGACCGAGCCTGTCCGCCCGCGAGCGCGAGGTGCTCGAGTTGGTCGCGGCGGGCCTGTCATCGCCCGAGGTCGCCCGCAGGCTCAACCTCTCGACCACGACGGTCAAGACCCACCTGCAGCGCCTCTACGAGAAGCTCGGGGTCGGCGACCGAGCCGCCGCGGTCGCCGAGGCCATGCGGCGGCACCTGCTCGAGTAAGCGCCGGCGTCAAGCCTGATCGGCGCCGTGCGGGACCGCGCCCTCAATGATCGTGCCCTGTCCAAGTGCGCTGCCGATCGTCAGCTCGCCTCCCACGGCACGCATCCGCTCGCGCATCTCGAGCAGACCGACGTGCCCGAGATCCGGCGTCGAGGCCGGGTCGAAACCCACGCCGTCGTCGATCACCCGGAGCGCCAGATACCCGTCCTGCTGGGTCAGGGTCACCTTCACGGAGGCGGCGCGCGCGTGGTGGCGCACATTCGCGAGCGCCTCGGCGATCACGCGAAACAGCGTGCCTCGCAACTCGGGCGGAGGCTCGGCTCCGAGGCTGAACTCGAGCTCGGTCCGCACCCCGGCGTCGATCTCCAGGCGGGCCAGCAGCTCATCGATGGTCAGCCGCAGCCCGCTCCGCTCCAGACTCGGCGGCCACAGCTCGAACATCAGGTTGCGCAGCCGCTCCTGCGCGGCACTGAGCGCCTCCTCAACCTGCTCGACGGCCGCGCGCTGCGCAGGGTCGGTGATGCGCTCACCAAGATCCTCGAGCTTCAGGCGGACCGCGGCGAACACCTGCAGCGTGTCCGCGTGGATGTTGGCCGCGACCGTGCGACGCTCGCGTTCCTGGCCGCGAACGATCGTCGCGAGCAGATTGCGGCGCTCCTCAGCCAGTCTCGCCATCTCGAGTTCCACCCGGCGGCGAGCCGTCGCGTCGATCGCCACCACGCCCACTCCGATGACCTCGGGCCCGGTCCGCACCGGGTAGTAGTTGACCAGCCAGTGACGGACCTCACCGCCGGTGGCGCCGGTCTCGCCGGCGATCTCCTGGTCGAGCACGGGCTCGCCCTGCTCGAGCGCGTGATGGAAGGCCGGCGCGATCCGCGGCCACAGCGACGGGATGACCTCGGCCGGGTGCCGGCCCCGGTGCGCCTCCACGGGCAGCCCGTTGAACGCCGCCAGCGTCTCGTTGATGCGCATGTAGCGCCCGTCTCGGCCAAGGTAGGCAAGCCCGACCGGAGCCTGGGAGAAGAGTGCATCAAGGAGGGTCATGGCCTGCTTCTGCTCGTCGATATCGATCGCGATCCCCACCCATTCGATCAGCGTCCCGTCGGCGTCCCGGACCGGACCGGCCTGCACGCCCATCCACCGATAGCGCCCGTCGACGTGCCGGATCCGGCGCTCGTAGCTCAACTCCTCGCCGGCGTCATGAGCCTGCTCGAGCCAGACCTCCACGCTCGGCATATCGTCGGGATGGACCACTGCAGGCCCGTCGACCTCGAGCTCGCGTGCCGACAATCCGGCAAACTCGGCGCCCGCCCGGTTGACCC
>DATFDC010000199.1:0-7378 GCA_035252415.1 Solirubrobacteraceae bacterium | reverse complement strand
CACGCACGGCGTGACGCTCTCGTACGGCGAGATCGCGTATGCCGAGACGGTCATCGGCTACCAGCGAAAGCGCCTGCAGGACCACGAGGTGATCGACTTCCAGGCGCTCGACCTGCCGACGGTCGAGTTCGACACGCGCGCGCTCTGGTACGAGCTCGACGAGTTGATCGCGGCCGAGCCGTTCCCGCCCGCCCACCTGCTGGGCGCTCTGCATGCGCTCGAGCACGGGCAGATCGCTGTGCTGCCGCTGATTGCGATGTGCGACCGGTGGGACATCGGCGGGCTGTCGACCAACGCCCATCCCCAGACTGGCGGGCCGGCGATCTTCATCTACGACGGGCACCCCGGTGGGGTCGGGATCACCAAGCGCGGCTACGACGAGTTCGCTCGTCTGGTCCTCGACGCAAACCGGCTGATCGGAGAATGCCCATGCCGCTCGGGATGTCCCTCGTGCGTGCAATCCCCGAAGTGCGGCAACCTGAACGAGCCGCTGTCCAAGCGAGGCGCTTTGGAGCTGCTGCGGCGTCTGGCTACTTGATCGTGACCAGGGCGTTGCCGGTCAGGGCGCTCTGCGTGTTGGCGATCCAGCCGCTGAAGGATTTCAGCTGACCGAGGATCAGCTGCGCCTCGGTGGAGCGAACGAGCCCGCCGGTGAGGTTGAGCACCTGCGGCAGTGACTCGCTGAATGCGATCGCGCCGTGTCCGCCGGACGGCGTAGTCGGCTGGGTCGCGAATGCGCGCAACTTGGAGACCGAAGCGTTCCCGGCCACGAGTTGGTTGCCGACCAGCCCGACGGCAAAGGTCAGCGATTGTCGGCTCACCAGGTAGAAACCGCCGCCGAGCGGCTTCATGCTCGTGCCCGCGGCCAGACTGCCTATGTGCTTCGCCAGGTTGGCGAGCGTGCGGCTGACCACGGCCGGATCGCCCACCCCGGCGCGGATCAAGCTGACCTGGCCCTGGCCGGCCGTGATGAGATCGCCGGTCAACTGGCCGAGCGCCCCGGTTATGTCGATGCCGAAGCCGTTGCGTAGCGCTCCCAGCGCGGCCTGGAATTGCGCAGAGGCGTTGGGATCGGCGGCCTGCAGCGCGGACTCGGCGAATGCGGCGATCTGCGCGGGGTCTCGGATCCCGAAACTTCCCGGTTCACCCGAGGCCAGCGCGGGCGCGGCGCTCCCGGCGGCGAGGGGGAGCTGAGCGGAGGTAAGTTGGCGGCCGGTCGTATCGATTTTCCAGTCCAGGCTGATCCCGCTGGAGGTGGTATTGATCGAGACGCCGTACCCCTTGATCGCCGCGACCCACGGAATCCGCCGAGCTGTCGCAGTCTGGGGCGTGGCGAGCAATGGCGCGACGTTGCCGAAGACCTGAACCAGCGCAGGAGAGGGCAGCCCCGATACCTGCTGGTTGTACTGCGACACAGTCATTCCGTTGTTCTTCGCGTGCCGGTCCAGCGCAGCGTTGACCAGCGTCTGGGTGTCGGCGGCGACCAGTGTGGCCCCGTCGACCGCGAGGACGCTCTGGCCATCCCGGCTCCGGTAGAGCGTTGCCCCGTCGTGCGAGCCGACCTTCTTGCTGCCGTTGGACGACACGAGCCTGTTCAGCTTGCTCGCGTCCTTGGTGACCCAGACGCCGACGCCCTTGAGCTTGCTTCCGGCCCCCGCTGTCTCGATCGTGCCGACTACCACCGGGTTGCCGAGTAGCGGCTTGATGTCGGCGTTGTAGCTGAGTCCCTGCTTTTGCAGCTCTTGGTTGACGGTGGAGGTGAGAAGACTCGCGAGCTGGAACTTCTTCAGCAGCGCGCTGAGGTTCTTGACCGGTGCTGAGTTCGGGTCCGTGACGATCGTCGCGCTCACGGGCGATCCTGACGGGATGTAGGACAGCGCGGCCGCCAGTGGATCGTTGGACGATCCACTGCCGCTGCTGCTCCCGCATGCGGCAAGCACGCAGGCAAGGACCAGGACCCCCAACAGCATCGAGAACCAACGACGACTGCGCACCTTGCGCAAAGGGTACGCGCTTGGCTCAGCGACGTGTCGCGGTTCAGAAGCCGAGGGACCTGGGCCGCACATACGACGCAAGACGCGCGGAGCGCGGCGAAAGTTCCATCCAAGCGCAGTCGAAGGTCAGCGTGGCCAGAGCGCCGGTCGGGAACTTGCGCCGCACCTCGGCGAGCTGCGGCGCAGCGTCATCGTCGGCGAGGCGGAGCACGAGCTCCTGGAGGGTGGGGTTGTGTCCCACGAGCATCAACGATCCGATGTCCTCAGGCACGCCATGAAGCCGCTCGAGTATGTCTTCGCAGTTCGCTCCGTACAGGTCGGGCTCGATTACGTGCTCGCCGCCGACGGCGACGCCTTCAAGCGTCTCACGAGCCCGTCGCGCGCTCGAGCACAGCACCAACTCCGGCGTGATCCCAGCTGCATTCACGTGGGCGGCGATCGCTTCGACCGCGCGGCGCCCCCGCGGGGCAAGCGGGCGTTCGTGATCGGCCAGCCCTGGGTCGTCCCAGCTCGACTTGGCGTGGCGAAGGATGAACAGACGCTTGCTCGACGGCATCCGGTTCTTGATTCTGCCGCCCGCGGCGGGGTCAATTGCGCGACTTGAGCCGCTAGCATCGCCTCGCCAGGGCGAGATAGCTCAGTTGGTAGAGCACACGACTGAAAATCGTGGTGTCCCCGGTTCAAGTCCGGGTCTCGCCATTTCCTCGGTAGGGGGACGTTGACTGAAGGACGCGAAGGGTGTTCGGTTGCCCGGGCGTGCGGTAATCTCAGATTCCGGGCTCTCGGGCCGATGATCAGAGGACCGGTGCGCAGTCGGTTGGCAATGTCTAGGACCTCGGTGGGCGAACGATTGGGCGGGGATCGATGGCTCGTCCGACCGCCCGTGCGCCGGCACGGAGTCGCGCTGCTCGTAGCTTGGGGCGCGCTGCTCGCAACCGCGGCGTCCTCGGCCGCGTCGGTCCCGGCGATCAGCGTCCCGGCGATTGGCGTCCCGACCATCAGCGTCCCGACGATCAGCGTTCCCACGCTCACCGTCCCGACGGTCAGCGTCCCCGCCGTCACGGTTCCCTCGGTGACGACTCCACCTGTGACCACACCGAGCATCACGACCCCGAGCATCTCAACGCCCAGCATCTCAACGCCGAGCATCTCGACACCCAGCATCACGACGCCGAGGGTCACGACCCCGACCGTCTCCACGCCGTCGGTCAACCGGCCGCCGCTTCCAACCCCAGTGAGGCAGACGCCCACCGGCGACTCGCAGCGCTCGACCTCCTCGTCGCCGAGCGGTAACCCGGGCTCGGGATCGCAGGTCGCGACGGGGGCGAACCCCACGCCCGGCGGCGGATCGTCCGCCGGAACGGGCCGGGCTTCCGGGCGAGGCGGCGGACGAGCGGGTCACGCCGGTGCGGGTAACACCACCGCAACCGCCGGCGGCACTCGCGGACGCCGAACCGCGACGACTGGGTCGGCAACCGGCGGCGCAGCAGCGAACGGCTCGCGGAACGCGCCGATCTCGCCGGCGTCTCCGGGCGCGCGCCGGGGGACCAACGCGGCCGCATCCGCGGCCGGATCAAAATCAAACAATGGGCCGTTCGTGAAACTCGTCAAGGTGCTGCCGACGGCAGCGCTGATCGCGTTGCTGGCCTTCGGGGTCATCGCGGCCGCAATGGCGCTGAACGCGTATCTGCAGAGACGGCGCGCGCGATCGCTGGCCGGGCAGCGGGAGGCTCTCCTCTCAGACGTCGGTGTGCTCCAGGCAGCACTCCTGCCCGCCGTGCCCGAGAACCTCGGCGAGCTTGACGTGTCGGTGGCGTACCGGCCGGCGCAGGGCCTGGCCGCCGGCGGCGACTTCTTCGACGTGTTCGCGATCTCCCCGGAGCCAGAGACGACGGGCATCATCATCGGCGACGTGTCCGGGCATGGGCGGGAGTCGCTCATCCAGGCCGCCCTCGTCCGCTACACGCTGCGCACGTTGATGGGAGAGGGCCATCCGCTGCCCGAGGTGCTGGCCCGCGCCGACCGATATCTCACCGGTGAGCTTGGTGACGGCTTTGCCACGGTCGTCGTGTGCCGGTACGAGCACGCGACCGGGGAGTTCACCTGGGCCAAGGCCGGGCACGAGCCGCCGATCGTCGCCGGGCAGCCCGATCCCGATGAGGCCGGAGCGAGCCCGCTCGGCTTCGGGTTCGGGGATGGCTGGCCGCAGTTCTCGCGTGTGCTAGTCCCGGGCGAGCGCATATGCCTGTTCACCGACGGCCTGATCGAAGCCCGCCGGGGAGACGGCGAGCAGCTCGGTCGCGCCCACCTCAGAACGCTGTTCGAGCAGGGGATGAGCGCGCAGGAGCTCCTGGAGCGGATCCAGGCGGATGCCGAGGAGTGCCCCGATGACCTCGCGGCTGTGGTGATCAGCCGGGCGCCAGCGCTCACCACGCCGCCGGCAACCGAGGCCGACACGCGTCAGCCCGCCGCGGTCTAAGGTGAACGCCGGGAACAAAGGAGAGGACATGGCTGAGTGCACCCACCTGGATCAGATCCGCGTTGACACACCCGAGAACGTCGAGGGCTGTGAGGAGTGCCTGGCGACCGGGAGCACGTGGGTTGAGCTGAGGGCGTGCCGCGTGTGCGGTCACGTCGGTTGCTGTGACTCCTCGCCCGGTACGCATGCGACGAAGCACTACCAGGAGACCGGGCACCCGATCATGAGCTCGGCCATGCCGGGCGCCACATGGTCGTACTGCTACGTCGACGAGGTCATGCTCTAGCGCTGATGCGCCGCAGGCCTAATGGCCCCAGATTCCGTACTTGGTCTGGTGCTCCTCGACGGCGGCCGTGACTTTCTTTCTCAGGGCGTCGCCCTCCGTCAATCCGTGGGAGACCAGGTGGTCGTGCGCGGCGCTAACGACGTCGTCGTGCTCTCCGATGATCTTGATCGAACAGCTCTTCTCCTCGAACGTCCGCGCGCACTCGAACACAGCCGTCGCCATAGCTACTCCCTTCCGGTTGCCCTTCCAGTTTGCAGTGGAAAGTTAGCGTCGCGGCCCAGAACTGCTTCGGCCCGCTGCAAGGCCGGCGCCGCGCCGAGCCGGCTGAATGCCACCCGCGCCTCGTCCACGAGCGGCGACGCTTCGTCCACGCGCCGCGAGCGGACGAGCACGTGGGCGAGGTCGGTCTGTGCCGTCGCCAGCCAGTAGGGAAAGCCGAGTGAACGGAACCCCTCGATCGCAGCGCCAAGCTCCGCCTCGGCCGCGTTCGCATCGCCTCGGTCACGAGCCACCAGACCGCGGCCGCGGGCCAGTTGCGCGCGCAGGTACGGCGGCACCTGACCAGCGGGCCGCTCGGTCAGCAGTGACAGCAGGCGATCGACGTCGTCGAGTCGTCCCAGCGCGAGCGCCGCGTCGACAGCAGCGGGAAAGCCGATGCGGGTCCCCTGGCTGGACGGCCCGTCCATCTTGACGATTTCCTCGATTCCTCCGGTCACCAAATCGACCGCATCGGCGAACTCGCCGGCGGCGACCGCGATCGTCGCGTGGCACACGGCATAGAACCACCGCAGCTGATTGTTCTGGCTGGCGCGCCAGTCGACGATCCGAGCGAGGTGATCGCGCGCCGCTTCGATGTCCCCACGAAAAGCGGAGAGCAGGGCAAGCTCGAAGTGGAGCGGCTCGGCGCCCGGCCGGGCATCCGACCCCTGAAGCAACTCCGTCCCCAGCCGCTGCAGCTCGTCCCATTCGCCCGCGTTCTCCCAGGCGCGCATCAAATTCGACGCGGCGAGGCTTTCGTAATAGCGGCTGCCTATCCGCCGGGCGGTGTCCAGCGCATCGCGGGCGCGCTCGGCCGAGCCGGGAAGATCGAAGCGGTTGAGGAAGTCTCCGCTGTTGACCAGGGCCGACACAAGATCGTTGTTCAGCCCCTGCCGCTGGCACAGCTCGATCGCTCCGTCGAACAGGATCCGGGCCTCGTATACACGTCCGACCGCAACGCACAGCTGCGCCTTGAAAGTCAGAGCACTCGCGAGTTCACCGGGCAAGTCGAGCGTCTGGGCAAGCTCGAGCGCGCGATCGAGCGGCGCGAAGGCGTCGCGAACACGGCCGGTGTCGAGCAGCGCGACCCCCAGGGTCACGTTCATCCGTGCGACATCGGCGTCCTCGCAGTCCGGGCCGAGAAGCGCCAGCGCGTGCTCTAACCGCTCGATGGCCTCGCTCGCTCTACCGCGGAACAGCGCCTGTCCGATGCCGGGCCCGAGCCGGGCGGCATCCCGCTCGCGGCCGGCGGCACGAAGACTGTCGGCGGCGCGCTCGTACAGCTCGAGCGCATCCTCGTAACGGCCATCGACCAGCGCCATGTCCCCGGCCGCCGACATCAACTCGATCCGCTCGCCCTCGTCGGCGGCCAGCTCGATCGCTTTCCGGTACGCGCTCTCGGCGGTCTGCGGCGCTCCCACCGAGGCGGCGCGCTGGGCGCCGCGGCGCAACGCGGTCACCGCCTCGGTGCGCAGCCGCTCGGCGTCCTCGCCGGCCGAGGCACATCGGTAGGCCTGCAGGTAATGGGCAGCGACCACCTCGGCCACGTCCTCGCCCTGATTGGCGAACGTGCGCGACAGGTACTCGGCCGCCGCGACATGCCGGGCCTGGCGCTCGCGCTTGGTGAGCATGTCGTAGGCCACCGTGCGCAGGAGGAGCTGGGCGAACCGGTACTGCCCCCGGTCCGGTGACATCGGATCGGCCCGGATGGTCAGCACCTGCTTGCGCACCAGCGCCGCCAGGATCGCGCCTGCCTCGGAGGCGGGCAGCCCGGACAGCGCCTGGACCGCGGCGAGCGGGAAGTTGCCGGCGAACACCGACATCGTCTTGACCATCTCGCGCTCGTCGGGGCCAAGCGCGTCGAGCCGGGCGCCGAGCAGCGAGATCAGGCTGGGCGGAACGTCGAGCTCGCCGAGCTCGCCGGCCAGGACCAGGGCGCCGTCGCGCTCGACCAAAGCGCCGCGATCGACCAGCGCCCGCACGGTCTCGATCGCGTAGAGCGGGATGCCCTCGGCGTGGGAAATGATCCGCTGCTTGGCCTCGATCGGCAGCGTGGCCACGGAGTCGAGCAGCTCCTCCATCGCCTTCTCGCCGAGCGGGTCGAGATACCCCACGGCCGCGCCGCGATGGCCGCCCGGCCACCCCGGCCGTCGCTCGGCCAGCTCGGGCCGAGCCAGGACCAGGATGAAGATCGGGTGCTGCGTGGACCAGTCGAGCAGGTACTCGAGGAAGTCGAGCAGGCCGTCGTCGGCCCAGTGCATGTCCTCAAAGGCCATCACCACGGGTTCGTGCTCGGACAGTCGCTCGAAGAACAGGCGCCAGCCGGCGAACAGCTCCTCGCGGCTCGGGCGGGCGTCGCCC
>DATFDC010000198.1:0-3400 GCA_035252415.1 Solirubrobacteraceae bacterium | reverse complement strand
CTGCTCGGCCTTGAGCTCCTCGAGCGCGGTGCGGACCTCACGCCAGCGCTGGTCGAGCTTAAGGACGCGGTCGACCGCGTCCGCCGCGTTCAATCCACGGCGGGCGAGCGCCGCCCGCACGGCGTCCGGCTCGCGACGGATCAGCTGGATGTCGAGAACCGGGACCTCCTAGGGGCTGGAGGAGGGCGCCAGCGCCTCAGCCACCGAACCGATCGGGGTCTGGCTGCACTTGACGACACCCGGGATCGTCGGTGCCTTGTGCCCGGCGTATTTGGCCACGAACTGGGCCACGTCGATCGCGTTCTGGCCGACCACGATGTTCTGCGGCATGACCACGCCCGAGAAGCCGCCGTTGGCGATCGCGTAGAGGACCCGGGCCACCGGCCGCTCACAGCGGATGTCGAAGTTCGGGCCGTTGTTGAACTGCGCCGTGCGGACGTTCTGGGCCGAGCCGTGGGTACCGGCGTAGGACAGCGTGTGGCAGCCGCCGCAGCGCTGGTTGAACAGCGTCGCGCCGTGCTGGATTGCCGTGTCGCCTCCCGGGGCGTTGACGTTCTCGGTCCCGCACGCGCTCGCCAGGACCGCGACCGCGAGCAGCGCACCCGATAGGAGGACCTTGGCGGGTCGGCTCATCGGGGCCGGATCATACGGAAGGACCGCCCGGCGAGACCCGGTCGTCGTGCAGGAGCCACGCGGTCCGCGCCGAAGCTCTTGGGCAATCCCGGCGCCGGCCGGCACGACGTTCGCTTCATGCCCCAGTTCGCGATCGTCCCGACGGCGGCAACCACAGGGCTGGCGTCGGGAGCCCAAACGTGGCGTGACACCGATACGGCGTCCCGTGGGTCGTGCGTCCGAATTCGCCGCGATAGCACTGCGCCCGAGGGACGCCGTACCGGCGCCCACGCCCCTCCTACAGCCCTGTTCCCCAACGGACCGGCTATAACGAGCCGAGATGGGGTTGGAACCCGATCCTGAGCTGTTCCGCGAGGTCTTCGGTCGGTTCGCCACCGGCGTGGCGGTGATCACCAGCGCCTCGGCGGCGGCGTCGGGCGGGATGACCGCGAACGCCTTGTGCTCGCTCTCGCTCGAGCCGCTGCTCGCGCTCGTGTGCTTCGAGAACAACGCGCGCACGCTGCCGATCGTGCGCGAGTCAGGGCGCTTCGGCGTCAACGTGCTGAGTGCGGACCAGGAGGACATCGCCCGGATGTTCGCCTCCAAGCTCCCCGAGTCCGAGAAGCTCGAGGGCGTGAGCCACCGCTACCACGCCGAGGTGCCGATCATCGAAGGGGCGGTCTCCTGGGTGGCCTGCTCGCTGCGAGAGCTGATCGCGGGCGGCGATCACACGATCGCGATCGGCGAGGTGGTGGATATGGGACTGGGCGACGGTGATCCGCTGCTCTGGTACGCCGGCCAGTACCACGACATCCCGCTCGCGCGCGGCGCGCGTTAATGGGTCATCGCGGCCCGCGCGAGCAAGGCCAGGTTGACCAGCGCGGCGAGGACCATGAACCCGAGCTCGCGCTGCAAGATCGCCACCACGACCTCCTGCTGCTCGTCGGGCGGCAGCTTCCCAACCTCGCGCGAGGATTCAAAGCCGCGCTGGTCGAGCACCATCTGGGCCGCCGAGACACGCAGTTGCTCGGCGAAGAACGACACCAGCAGCGGCAGCACGCCGTACAAGACGTGCAATCCCGGTGGTTTGTGACCCATCAGGACCAGGGCCCCACCGAGCGCGGCCTGAATCACGACGGCCGCCTGCGAGGCACGTAGCAGCCGCCAGAACCAGGGGCTCGCGCGCACGCGCCACCAGCACCATGCTCCCCATGCGCCGGCGGCCGCGGTCAACGCGATCGTGATGACGCCAAATACGAGGTGGACGTCCTTCATCAGCGGGTATCAGCAGTTCGGCGCCTGCGCCGGATCTCCCGGCGAATCGGCGCGTAACCTCCACCGAGATAGCCGCAATCAGCACTAAGTAACACTGTGTTACAAGGTACGCCCTAGCAGTGCTATAACGACTTCCCGTGCTCCGCGATTACCTGCCAGCGATCGTATTCCTGATCCTGGGTTCATTGGTCGGGGTGCTGTTCGCTTCGCTCAACCTGATCGTGGGGCGCCGGGCGCCGAACCGTTCCAAGGTCGAGCCGTATGAATGCGGCCTGCCCTCCGAAGTGCAGCGCGGGTTCCGGTTCGGGATCAGCTTCTACCTCGTGGCGATGCTGTTCATCCTGTTCGACATCGAGGTCATCTTCCTGTACCCGATCGCGGTGCAGCTACGGCAGTTCGGCATCTTCGCGATGACCGAGACGATCGTGTTCGTCGTGCTGCTGATGATCGCGTTCGTGTACGTGTGGCGCCGGGGAGCGCTCGAGTGGAAATAAAGCGTGAGCCGCTGAGCAATCTGCGCGTGCGCCAGCACCAGGCGCGGGATCTGCTGCGCGGCGACATGGACGATGAGGAACTCGAACGCTACGTCGAGAACCGCGTGCTCACCACGACGGTCGAGAAGGCGGTCGGCTGGGCGCAGGGCAACTCGATCTATCCGCTGACCTTCGGGCTCGCGTGTTGCGCGATCGAGATGATGGCGATCGTCGCCGCGCGGATGGACGTCGCCCGGTTTGGCTGGGAGGCCATGCGCGCGTCGCCACGACAGGCTGACCTGATCATCCTGTCCGGTCGCGTGTCGATCAAGATGGCCCCGGTGATCCGGCGGCTGTGGGACCAGATGCTCGAGCCCAAGTGGGCGATCTCGATGGGCGCGTGCTGCTCCTCGATGGGCGTGTTCAACAACTACGCGCTGGTCCCCGCCGACAAGTTCATGCCGATCGACGTCCACGTGCCCGGGTGCCCGCCCCGGCCCGAAGCGCTCATGCACGGGATCCTCAGGCTGCGCGACAAGATCCAGGGCCAGTCCCCCGAGGGCTGGCGCGAGCGGTACGCGGCCACGGGCACGGAGGAGCTCCTCCCGGACGGCGCGGATCTCGGCACGGCCAACATCAACGTGTTCCGGCCCGGAGATACCGCAGGTGCCTGACGCCACGGAGCTCGAGCTGACCGCCCAGGAGCTCCGCGACGCACACCGCGACTCGATCCTCGACACCGAGTTTCACCGCGACCGGGCCTGCCTGGTCGCCGACCCGCGCCAGATCAAGCCGATCCTCGAGCATCTGGTCGACAAGGGCTACACGATGCTGGCCAGCCTCCACGGCGTCGACTACTACCCGCACGAGCCGCGGCTCGGCGTGCTCTACGAGATGCTCGACCGCCGCCGGGTCGACCGGATCTCGGTCAAGGCTCGCCTGCACACCGACGACCCGCACATCGACTCGGTCGTGGACATGTTTCCCGGCGCCGACTTCCCCGAGCGCGAGGTCTACGACATGTTCGGGGTCGTGTTCGA
>DATFDC010000197.1:0-4724 GCA_035252415.1 Solirubrobacteraceae bacterium | reverse complement strand
TCGCCGCCGCTCGAGCCGCCCGGCGTGCGGGTCGGGTCCTCCGGGTGGTTGGTCCGTCCGTGCACGGCATTGTCGGTCTCGTAGGCGGAGCTGTACTCGGGCACGTTGCTCTTGGCCAGCACGATCGCGCCGGCGTCGCGTAGGCGGCTGACCACGGTGGCGTCGCGGTCGGGCACGTAGCCGGCCCGGGCGAACGAGCCGCCGGTGCAGGGCAGGCCGGCGACGTCGATCGAATCCTTGATCGTCACCGGCAGTCCGAGCAGTGGGCGGCGATCGCCGGCGCGGCGGGCGAGGTCCGCCTCATCGGCGCGCTCGAGCACGACCTCCGGCTCGATCGCCACCACCGCGTGCAGGCGATCGTCCGTGTCGGCGATGCGCTTCAGGTAGTGCTCAGCGAGCTCGCGGGCGGACAGCTCGCCGCGCGCGAGCATCGAGATCCACTGCGTGGCCGACGGCTGGGCCGCCTCAGCGCGCCAGTGCTCGGTGGAAACTGTCAACGGCACTCTTGATCCACATCTGGTTGTCCCAGCCGGCCTGCCGCTGTGCCAGCTCGGGTTCGAGCTGTTCGCCGATCTGCTCCAGTGGCACTCCGTCCGCGCGCAGCGCGGCCACGCGATCGCGGACGGCGACCAGATAGTCGCGCTCGGCGTCGATCAGTCCAACGTCCCCGACTTCGCCGTGCCCGCCGACGACGATCCGGGGCGACAGTGCCTCGAGGCTGTCGAGCGCTTCCAGCCACAGCAGGCCATCCGCGTCCTCGTCGGGGAAGATCGGCAGGAACCGGTCCTCGGCCAGATCACCGGCGAACAGCACGCCCGATTCAGGCAGGAACACGACCTGATCGCCGCGCGTGTGGGCCTGGCCGATGTTGATCAGCTGCACCACCACGCCACCGAGGTCGAGACGCGCGCCCGCGCCGTCGTAGGTCACGTCCGGAGCGACCAGCTCGACGTCGGCGAGCAACTCGGCCAACCCGGGGCCGAAGCCCGAGAACATCTCGATGTACTCCGGTCCCTTGGCGGCCATCTCCTCGGCCTGCGCAGCGTTGCACACGTAGGTCGCGTCAGAGAACGACTGGGCGGCAAACGCGTGCTCGGGATGGAAATGCGTCGTGGTGAGCAGCAGCCGACGCCCCTCGCCGAGGCGCCGCGCCTCGGCCAGGATCCGCTCTCCGTTGCGCGGTCCCATCGCGGTGTCGATCACGAGCGCCGACCGGTCCCCCACCACGATTCCCACGTTGGGCACGAACTCGACGCGCTGGTCAGGCATCACGAAGACGCGCTCGGCCACCTCCTCGGTCCGGTCGGTGGGAATCAGTGGTGGGCTCTCGGTCATTGGGGCTTCGGGGGATCTAGTGCCCGTACTCCTGCTTGAGCTGCTGCTCCCACGGCACGATCGAGTCGACGTTGTCCTTGTCGACCAGCACCGGGGGACCTGCCTTGATCGTGCCCGGGATCTTCACGCCCTCCGAGAGGTCGTACAGGCCCCAGGCGAAGTCCTTGCCCATGCTCGGATCGTCGAGCTTGGCCGTGAACGACTCGCGGCCTGCCTTGATCGCGCCGAGCCCGTCGCTGCCGCCGTTCCCGCCGGCGAGCGCGAGGCCCGTGATGCCCTGCGAGCGCGCGGCCGAGTACGCCCCGATCGCTGAGGGGTCGTTGTAGGCCATCACGCCCTTGATCGAGTTGTCCTTGCCGAGCAGCGAGGTCATCGCCTTCTCCCCGCCGGCGATGTCGTCGGTCGGGTTGGATGCGTTCCCGGACACCTTGAGCCCGAACTTCTCCGCCCAGTAGACATCGCGCTGGATGCTGAACACGATCGAGGGGACCTTGATGGCGAAGTCGATCGTGCCGATGGTCGCGCCCGGGCCCAGCTGCTTGGCCATCGCCTGCGCGGTCAGGTACGCCGCCCTGTCGCGCGCCTGCCAGACCTGGCTCTCGTAGCCCTGGAGGCCGGCGGCGGAGGTGTCGGTGAAGTTGAAATCGATCGTGACCAGGTGGACCCCGGCCTTGCGCGCCCGCGCCACGTCGGGCGCCAGCGACTTCGGATCGAGAGCAAACACGGCGATGCCGTCGACCTTCTGGGCGAGGAGCTGGTCGAACTGGCTGACCTGCTTGTTCACGTCGCCCTCGGCGTCCTTCTCGATGTAGGTCCCGCCGAGCTTCTGGGTCTCGTCCTTCATCGACTGCCCGAGAATCGTCAGGAACTCGTTGCTCGAGCCCTCGGGGTTCAGGTAGGCGAGCGTCAGATGCTTGGGCTTGGGCTGCGGGTAGCTCGAGGGAACCTGCGTCTCGAGACCCGTAAACGGCACGCTCGAAGCCGACGACGACGATCCGGAAGTGCTTGTCGCCGCTGAGGTGGAGCTCGATGCGCTGCCCCCGCCGCCGGCGGCGGCGCTGCTACTGGTGCTCGAGTTGCTGCTGCCGCACGCGCTGACTGCGAGCGCAAGCACGCCCACGGCCGCCAACGTACCCGACCATGCCTTGACTTTCATCCGCTCCTCCGCTTCTGCACTGTCGCCCCCGCCACGGGGTGGGACGGCCTAAGCGCCTCGTCGCCGGTCCGAGCGACCGGTGTTTGACATTTGATAAAATCAGTACCACGTCGGGGCTGAGAGCGCAAGGCCCGCGCGACGGCTAACGCGCCACTAACTTGCGCTCAATCGCGGCGTCGCGTTCCCTCAACCGTCTCGCCGCGGGCCCGGTTGACTCTTGATCAACGATATGAAACGGTGCCCCTATGGGCGATCGCCAGTTGATCAATCCTCCGGAGTTGTTTCCCCCGCCGGGCTTCAGCCACGTCGCGGTGGCGACCGGCCAGCGGCTGGTGTTCATCGCCGGTCAGACCGCGATCACGCCGGACTTCGCGGTCATCGGCGAGGGTGACCTGGCCGCGCAGACGCGGGCGTCGATGGAGTGCGTCGGGATCGCGCTCCGGGCGGCCGGCGCGACGTGGGAGGACGTCGTGCGGCGCACGATCTACACGGTGGCGCCGACCGAGTTCGAAGTGATCACCCGCGCGATCGAGGAGGTCACCGGCGACAGCCCCCATCCGCCTCAGACGATCCTCGGCGTCACCGGCCTGGCCCTGCCACAGCTGATGATCGAGATCGAGGTCACGGCGCTGCTGACTTGAAGGCGGTTCGCCTGCACCGGCTCGGGGGGCCCGAAGTGCTCGAGGTCGAGGACGTTGCCGACCCCGTTCCCGGACCGGCTGAGCTGCTCGTGCGCGTCGAGGCGACCTCGATCAACCGCCGGGACCTGTGGATGCGGGCCGGGCACCCCCATCCCGCCTACCACGTGGCGTTGCCGGCGATTCTCGGGATCGACCTGTGCGGGCAGGTCGTGGCCACCGGCGACGACGTCGAGGGATCGTGGGTGGGGCAGCGGATCACGATCAACCCGTACATCACCTGCGGCCGCTGCGAGTACTGCCGGCGCGAACGCTCGCAGTACTGCGTGGCCTTCGACGTCTACCACGGGACGTACGCCGAGCTCACGGTGGTGCCCGAGGGACTGGCCGTGCCGGTCGCCGCCGACGTGCCGGCCGAGCACGTGGCCTGCTTCGCCAACGCCTACATCACGGCGTGGGAGATGCTGGTCACCAAGGCGGGCGTCGGGCCCGACGACGTCGTGTTCGTGTGGGCGGGGACGAGCGGGCTGGGCAGCGCGGCCATCGACATCGCGCGTCTGGCCGGCGCGCGCGTGATCGCCAGCGCCGGTTCGCCCGCGAAGCTGGCCGAACTGGCCAAGCTCGGTCCCGATCTGATCGTTGATCACCACAACGATGACGTGGTCGCACGGGTGCTCGAGTTCACCGGCGGCCTGGGGGCGTCGATCGTGTTCGAACACGTCGCCCAGGCGACCTGGGAGCGCTCGCTCGCGCTGTGTTCCTCCGGCGGCACGATCGTCAGCGCCGGCGCGACCAGCGGCGACGAGGTGACCATGGACGTGACCGCGATGTTCGTCAAGCAGGTCCGGATTCTCGGCTCCCGGCTGGGGACGATGGACGACGCATTCGCCGCGGCTCGCCACCTGAACTCGGGCGCCTTCGCGCCGCTGATCGCCGAGGTCCTCCCGCTGGACGGGGTAGCGGAGGGACACCGGCGGCTCGAGCAGGGCGACGCCGCCGGCAAGCTCGTGGTCCGCGTCGCCTGAGCGGTCGCGACCCGGTCAGGCCGACCGGGATGCCGCGGCCTCTCTGTCCCACGTGGCCGGCGTCAACCCCCGGTCGCGCAGGACCTGCTTTCGGACCTTGCCGTTCTCGGTCAGCGGCAGCTCGGAGACGAACTCGACGTAGCGCGGGACCGCGAAATACGGCAACAGCGGGCGGCAGTGCTCGATCAGCTCCTCGTGGCTGACCGCCTCCCCGGGCTCGAGCACGATCGCGACCATCACGTCGTCCTCGCCGAGCTCGGAAGGAATCGGGAACGCCGCCGCCGCCGACACGGCCGCGTGCTCGAGCACCGCCTGCTCGACCTCCCACGAAGAGATGTTCTCGCCGCGCCGGCGGATCGCGTCCTTGGCACGGTCGACGAACCTGAACCAGCCGTCGGGGTCGCGCACGACGCGATCGCCGGTGTGGAACCACAGGTTCCGCCACGCCTTCACGGTCTGCTCCGGCATCGCCCAGTAGCCATCGGCGAACGCAAACGGCTCGTCGTGGCGCAGCACCAGCTCTCCCGCGGTCCCGTCGGGCACGGTCTCATCGTTTTCGTCGACGACGCG
>DATFDC010000196.1:0-10770 GCA_035252415.1 Solirubrobacteraceae bacterium | reverse complement strand
TGGTGACCGTGATCCGTCCGTCCCTGACGGCGACCACATCGGTGAACGTGCCGCCGATGTCGACGCCCAGCATGGCAGTTCAGATCTCCAGCCCCAGGGGCGTGTAGGAGCCGAACGGGGGAGCTGGTGTCCGGCTCAGCGAGTGCAGGCAGGTCTGGCACTTGCGCACGTCGAACCAGCCGCCCTCGCTGAGCACGCGATAATCGGCGAGCTCATCGCTGCCACATTCGGGGCATGTGCCCTGCACCGGCTCGCGCGCGGCGACGAGATGGAGCTCCTGGGGTCGCGGGAACGAATGCACGTGGGTCTCGGGCGGATTGTATGACGATCAGGCGATAGGATGCGGGCTCGATGCCGCGGCTCGATCTCACCCCCGAGGAGATGATCGATCGGGCGATCGCGCTGCGTCCACTGCTCCGCGAGCAGTCGGCCGAGACCGAGCAGCGCGCGGTTCCGTCGGAGGAGATTCACCAGGCGTGCGTCGACGCGGGCTTCTACCGGCTCTACATCCCGCGGCGGTACGGGGGCTATGAGTTCGGCGCACCGACGTTCATGCGCGTGGTTGAGGAACTGTCCCGGGGTGACATCTCCGCGGGCTGGTGCATCGCCCTGGCCGCCGCCCATGCGCTTCAGGTCGCCTCGTGGTGGCCCGAGCAGGCCCAGGACGAGATCTTCGGCGACGGTGACTTCCGGTGTGCCGCGGTGGCTGCGCCGATCGGTCCGGCGGTTCGGAGCGACGGCGGATGGGAGCTCACCGGCCGGGTCGGCTACTGCTCGGGCATCCCGGTCTCGACCCACTACATGGGCCAGGCCCTGATCGCGGGAGACGACGGCAAGCCGACCGAGCGGATGCTGCTGTTCGTCGCGCCGCGCAGCGAGTTCACGATCCTCGACGACTGGGGCGGCCTCATGGGGCTCAAGGGCACGGCGTCGAACACGATCACGTTCGATCGCGGGCGGATCCCGGCGCACTGGGCGATCGAGGACGCGTTGATGGTCGACTTCGACCTCGCGGCGCACGGAGCGCCCGGCGTGGAGTTGCACGGGAACCCGATGTACGGCGGGCGCGCGATGGCCTGCTTCACGCTGACCCTGACCGCGGTGGCGATCGGCGGCGCATACGCGGCACTCGACGAGTACGAGGAGATGATGCACTCCCGGCTCACGCCGCTGCCCCCGATGGTGCCGCGCATCGGCGACGAGACGTTTCAACGCTGGTTCGGCTCGGCACTGGCCAAGCTCTCGACCGCGGAGGCCGCGATGTTGAACGCCGCCGACCAGCACATGGAGGCGTGTCGCCGCGGCGTCGAGGACGGAATCCCGTACACGTACGGCGAGGACATGCGGATCGGATGCATCGGCCGCGAGTGCATCATCCAGGCGTGGGAGATCTTCCAGTCGGAGATCTTCCGCACGGCCGGCTCGAGCGCCGCCGTGGATGGATCGCGGTTCGAGCGCATCTACCGCGACCTGTCGATGCTGAACAGCCACCGCAATACCGTGCTGCGGGAGTGGGCGTTCGGCGAGATCGCCCGGGAGCACCTCGGCCTGCCGCGGCTGGGCCGGGGCAACGTGCAGACGCCGCGGTGAGGGCCGCGCTTCTCCTGGAACTCGGCGGGCCTCTCGAGATCGAGGATGTGGAGCTTCTGGCTCCCGGCCCCCACGACGTGATCGTGCGCCCCGGCGCGACAGCGGTGTGCATCACCGACGTGCTCGCCGCCCAGGGGCACGTGATGGCCCAGCCGCCGGCGCTCCTCGGTCATGCGGCGGCCGGCGTCGTCGAGGAGGTCGGGTCGGGCGTCACGCGCGTGCGCCCGGGTGACCGGGTCATCGTGTGCGGCACGCCGGAGTGCGGCGCGTGTTACTGGTGCGTGCGGGGCCAGCCGGCGTTCTGCGCGGAGATGACCGGCGGCGTGCCACGCCATGTGGCCCGGCGCGCGAACGGGGATCTCGTGTTCGCCGACGGCGGGATCGGCACGTTCGCCGAGCGGCTCATGCTGCGCGAGGTCGGGCTGGTGCCGGTCTCCTCTGATCTGCCCGACGAGCACCTGTGCACGCTCGGCTGTGGCGCGATGACCGGGTTGTCCGCGGTGTTGAACATCGCGGAGGTCCAGGCCGGTGCGTCGATGGCCGTCGTCGGGTGTGGACACCTCGGGCTGTGGATGGTCCAGGGCGGCCGCCTCGCCGGGGCGCATCCGCTGATCGCGGTCGAGCCGCGTGCTTCGCGGCGGGCCCTGGCAGCGTCGATGGGCGCCACCCACCTGGTCGATCCCGCCGGCGGCGACCCGGTGGCGCAGGTGAAGGAGCTGACCGAGGGTCGGGGCGCCGACTACGTGTTCGAGGCTGCCGGGCCACCCGAGGCCATGCAGCAGGCGTTCGCGATGACCCGTCACGCCGGGACATTCGTGCCCACCGGATGGAGCACGCTGTCGGCGACCGTGACCTTCAACGCGGTCGAGTTCGCAATCGGCGCCCGCCGGATCCTCGGCTGCCAGTACGGTGGGGCGACGATCCGTCGAGATGTCCCGCGCTTTGCCGGTCTGATGGAGGCCGGCCTCGTCGACCCGGCACCGATCGTCGACCGCCGGTTCGCGCTTGAGGAGATCAACGCCGCGTTCGCCGCCGCCGAGGCGCGTGAGGTTCTGACCGGGGTGGTGGTGGCCTGGTGACGCCGTCGTATCGGGTGCTCGCGGTGCAGTACGCCGAGCGCGAGACGACGCTGGGCGACGCCTACTACCGGTGGTCGACCTATGGCGAGCCCGACGGACCGCTCGCCCTGAGCTACTACTTCTGGGTGTTGGAGCCACTGCATGCGCCCTCGTCGCCCCCGATCGTGTTGGACTGCGGGTTTGAACCTGCGCGCGGGGAACGAATGGGTCGCCGGTGCCTGTGCCCGCCCGCCGAGGCGCTGGCGCGCCTGGGGATCGACCCGGCCGGGGTCGAACTGCTCGTGATCAGCCACATCCACTACGACCACGTCGGCAACCTTGGGCTGTTCCCCAATGCGCGGATGCCGGTCGCCCGCGCCGAGCTCGACTTCTGGATGTCCGACCCGGTCGCCCAGCGCCCGCAGTTCGCCGCCCATGCCGACCCGGAGGCGATCGAGGTGCTGCGCCGCGCGGTGGCCGAGGAACGCGTCGACGTGATCGAGGACCGCGCCGAGGTCGCGCCCGGGATCACCGCGGTGCGGGTGGGCGGTCATGCGCCCGGGCAGCTCGTGTTCGAGGTGGCCGGCGAGCACGGGCCGGTCGTGCTGGCCTCCGACGCGATCCACTACGACTACGAGCTCGAGCACCAGCGGCCGTTCGGCATCTTCGTCGACCTGGCCGACATGTACCGCGGCTACGCGACGTTGCGGGAGTATGCGAGCGCCGGCGCCGCGGTCGTCCCCGGGCACGACCCGTCCGTGATGAAGAGGTTTGCGCCGCTCGACGGCGACGGCGCCGGGCTGGCAGTGTGCCTCACCGACCCAGGAGCGAGTGACCGATGACCACCGAGATCGACGTCGACACCGCCGCTTTGCGCGAGGCCTGGACCGAGGTGCACGGGCCGCCGAACGCCGCGGCCGAGGAGCTGTTGCGGTTGAACCCGAGCTACTTCGCGCGGGTGCTCGACTTCACCGCCCACGCCTGGCGCCGCGGGCCGCTCGAGCCGAAGGTCAAGGCGCTTGTCCTGCTCGCGGTGGACAGCGCGGCCTCGCACCTGCACGGACCGGGCGCCGCCGATGACGTGCGCCGGGCGCTGGCGCTCGGGGCCACGCCGGCCGAGGTGCTCGAGACGCTCGAGCTGACCAGCACGATGGGCATCCACGCCGCCAACACCGGCGTGCCGATCCTGCTCGAGGAGCTGGCCGCCGCCGGGCAGCCGCTTGACATGGACGCTCCGCTGACCGAGCGCCAGCAGGAGATCAAGGCCGAGTTCACCGCCAAGCGCGGCTACTGGAACGAGTTCTGGGACGGCTTCCTCCGCCTCGACGCGGAGTTCTTCGCCACCTACACGGCGATGTCCTCGCACCCCTGGGAGCACGGCCCGCTCGAGCCCAAGGTCAAGGAGTTCATCTACTGCGCGTTCGACTGCTCGGCCACCCACATGTTCGTGCCGGGCCTGCGCCAGCACATCGCCAACGCGATCCGCTACGGCGCGACCGCGGGCGAACTCATGGAGGTGTTCGAGCTGGCCAGCCGGATCGGGGTGGAGTCGTTCGCCCTTGCCCTGCCGGCGCTGGCGGAGGGGATGCAGTGAGCGGGCTGCGCACCGGGATCGTCGGGGTCGGCCAGATGGGCGGGCGGATGGCGGCGCGGGTACGCGAGGCCGGCGATCCGATCGTCGCCTACGACCGCGACGCCGAACGGCTGGCGGCCAGCGGGATTTCTGCGGCAGGGTCGCTGGAGAAGCTGGTGAGCTCGGTCGATGTCGTGCTGCTCTCGCTACCGGACTCGAGCATCATCGAGCGGGTGATGCTGGGAGAAGGCGGCGTCGCGGAGCACGCGCGCTCCGGCCAGATCGTCGTCGACCTGTCGACCGCCTCGCCCGAGTCGACCCGGCGCATCCACGCGGCGCTGGCGGACCGGGGCGTGGAGTTCCTCGACGCCGGCATCTCCGGTGGGGCTAAGGCGGCCGACGCCGGCACGCTCACGATCATGGTCGGCGGGGATGGTGCCGCGCTGGACCGCGTGCGGCCGATCCTCGAGCGCTTCGCGGCCAAGATCTTCCATATGGGCGAGAGCGGCGCGGGGCACATCGCCAAGCTGCTCAACAACTTCCTCAACGGGATCAGCCTGGCCGCCACCGCCGAGGTCATGGTTGCGGCCAAGCAGTCCGGCCTGGATCTCGAGACGTTCCTGGACGTGGTCAACGCCAGCTCGGGGGTCAACTTCGCCACGCTCAACCGGTTCCCGCACATCATCAAGGGCGACTATCTCGAGGGCGGCCTGACCGGGCGGCTGATGGCCAAGGACATCCGCCTGTATCTCGAGCATGTGGCGCGGCTCGGCCTGCCCACGTTCAACGGCCCGGCGTGTCTGGCCGCGTTCGAGGTCGCCAACGCGCTCGGTTACGAGGACCAGATCTCCAACCGCGTGGTCGACGGGATCGGGGACCTGGCGGGCGGCGTGCGACTCCACGATCAAGGAGGGACGACGCAGTGAAGATCAACCACGGCCGTGTGGCGGGCATGCCGTCCACCGAGCGAGGCGAGACATTCACCGGAACCGTGTGGTCCGAGCCGCTGCTCCGGGACGTGCCCGGCGTGGTCATCAACACGGTCTTCTTTCCGCCCGGCGTGCGCACGAATTGGCATCGGCACGAGACCGGGCAGATCCTGATCGTCACCCACGGTTCCGGCCTGGCGTTCAACGCGGATGGCGAGGGCGGCGCGATCGTCCCGGGCGACGTGATCTGGTTCGACCCCGGTGAGCGCCACTGGCACGGAGGCGGGCCCGACACCTACGTCAGCCACATCGCGATCTCGCTGGGGACGACGGAATGGGAGGACGCGGTGAGCGACGATCAGTACGCAATGGCCCGATGACAACGGACCCCACACCGGTGCTTGGGAAGAAACTACGAAATAGTCGGGGTTTCTTCCCAAGCGCCCGTCTCGAGGGCAAGGTCGCCGTGGTCACCGGCGCGGCCGGCGGACTCGGCGGCGGTTCGGCCCGGCGCCTGGCGCAAGAGGGCGCGCGGGTCGTCGCCGTGGACATCGACGGCGACGGCGCGGCGCGGGTCGCCGAGGAGATCGGCGGTCTCGCGGTGACCGCCGATGTCTCACGCGAGGAAGACGTGGAGCGCTACCTGGCCGCGGCGGTCGAGCACTTCGGACGGATCGACCTGCACCACCTGAACGCCGGCATCCCCGGCGCGCTCGATCCGCTGCCGGAGCTCGACCTGGCCGGCTTCGAGCGCGTGCAGTCAGTCAACGTGACCAGCGTGTTCCTCGGCCTGCGCGGCGCATTTCGCCAGTACGCGGCGCAAGGATCCGGCGGTGCGATCGTCGTCACCGGGTCGATCGCCAGCCTCCGCGGCAGCGCCGACCTGTTCGCCTACCACACCTCCAAGCACGCCGTGCTCGGGCTAGCGCGGTGCGCGGCCGTGTACGGGGGTCCGCTCGGCGTGCGGGTCAACGTGATCGCGCCCGGGATCGTCCCAACCGATCTGTTCGCCAGCGCCGGCGGCGCGGTCGGCGGCGGCAGCGACATGGCCCAGCGCGCCACCACGACTCCGCTGCGGCGACCGGGCACCCCGGACGAGATCGGATCGGTCGTGGCCTTCCTGCTCTCCGACGACGCTGCCTACATGACCGGCGAGGTCGTCTCGATCGACGGCGGCGCGACCACGACCAATACGCTGCGCCCGTCCGGTGGAGCCGGCCGCTGGGACCCCGCCCAGCTCTGAACCCGAGGAGAGGACGCTTCATGGACCCATCGTTGGAAAGCACGATTGCCTCAGCCGAGGTAACGACCTCGCGCCGCGGTTCATTTTGGGTGGGGATGGAGCCGGTCGCGGGCCCGCTCGGCACGGTCATGCGCGGCCCGATGTTCGTGGAATGGGAGGCTCCGGCCGACCCCAAGCCCGGCCCGCCGTGGGTGCTCGTGCACGGCGGTGGCGGACAGGCGATCGACTACACGGTCACGTTCGACGGTCGCCGCGGCTGGTCGCGCCTGCTCGTCGAACAGGGGCACACCGTGTTCGTCGTCGACCGGCCGGGCCATGGCCGCTCGCCGCATCATCCGGACATCCTGGGGCCGATGGGGCCCCAACTCGGGTTCGAGTTCCTGCGCCCGATCTTCGTTCCTCCGCCCGAAGGCCCGGACAGCAACCCGGCGGCGCACCTCCACACCCAGTGGCCGGGAGGCCGCGAGCCCGGCGACCCGGTCTACGACCAGTGCCTGTGCACGTCCGGTCCGCTGCTCGCCGACCCGGCCGAGATGCACCGACTCGAGCAGAAGCGCCTGGCCGAGCTGCTCGACCTGGTCGGCCCGGCGATCGTCGTCACCCACTCGGCCGGCGGTCCCGGGACGTTTGCCGGCGTGGATGCGCGCCCGGACAAGGTCGCGGCGCTGTTCGCGATCGAGACGCTCGGTCCGCCGTTCGCCAAGCGGCCCGAGATGGGGCTCGACATGGCCTGGGGTCTCGCCTGCGCGCCGATCACCTACGACCCGCCGGTCACCGACCCCGCCTCGGAGCTCGAGACCGTCACCGAGGAGCGCGCCGACCTCGGCCCGATCCCGATCACGCTCCAGCGCGAGCCGGCCCGCCGACTGGCCAACCTCAGCCAGTTCCCGATCGCCGTGGTGACCGCCGAGGCGTCGATGTTCCTGGCGTTCGACCGGCACCTGGTCGAGTTCCTCGCCCAGGGCGGGTGCGACGTCGAGCTCGTGCGGCTGGCCGATCACGGCGTGCACGGGAACGGGCACATGATCATGTCCGAGCGCAACAACGCTGAGACGCTCCGCGTACTCACCGACTGGGCGGCGCGCAAGCTCTCTTAATGCGTGAGCGGCTGGCCGAGTCGCGCGCGGCCGGTCGACGCGAACACGACCTCGTACTGGGCGGCGATGTGCGTGCGGAACATCGCCGCGTCGCGGAAGCAGCGCTCGAGTCGTGAGCCGTGCCGGGCGGCGGTCGAGCCGCCGCTGGCGAACATCAGGTCGACGGCCTGCCAGGCCAGCCTGCCGCATTGCGCCATCACGTCGCGGATTGCGCCGTCGTCGGCGGTCGTGAACGGCTCGCCGCGCTCGGCGAACCCCACGCACTTCTCGGCGAAGCGCGCCAGCGCGCCAAAGAAGGCGAGCTCCGCCGTGTCGACGAGGCTGTACGCCTCTCCGTACCAGCGCTGGTAGTCGACCGACTCCGACCGAGGTATCGGCGGCGGGAAGCTCGTGGGCCGCGTGGTCATCATCGCCTCGTACTCCTCCAGGGCGGCGCGGGCGTTCCCGATCTGGACGGCGTTCAGCGATGCGTAGAAGAACGTCATCGCGCGGGCCAGGTACAGCGGATTGCCGTGCAACTGGAACCCGATCGTTCCCTCCCGCGGCATCTCGAAGTCCTTCCAGTCGTAGCGCACGGACAGGTGCGCGGGCACGAACACGTCGTCGGCGACGATCGTGTTGGAGGCCGTCCCGCCAAGCCCGATCGTGGCCCCTCCACCCCAGTCGTCGAGGATCTCGTAGTCGGGTCGCGGGATCGCCACCATGATCCGCTCGTCGGAATCGGCGACCAGGGCGAGTGCGATGACGTGGGTCGAGTAGGTCGAGCCCGAGCAGTAGTCCCAGCGCCCGCTGACCCGGTAGCCGCCCGGAGCCGGCGTCGCCTTGCCCCGTGGGATCGCCCGGGACGGCCCAACGAAATGGCCGTCGGGACCGAACAGGTCGGCCTGGGCGTCCTCGGGGAAGAACGCGCCGACCTGGAGGGCGTGCGCCGAGCCCAGGCACAGGTTCCAGCCGATGCCGGCGTCCGCGCTCGAAATCTCGATGATCACGCGATAGAAGGTGTCCAGCCCGAACTCGTAGCCCCCGAACCGGCGCGGCTGCAGGATCCGATGGAAGCCGGCGGCCACGAACCGCTCGTGAAGCTCGGGCGAGTACGTGCCGCGGTCCTCGGCTTCGGCCGCCTCGGCCAGCACGGCTTCACGCAGCCCGCGGGCGCGCTCGACGATCTCCTCGGAGGTCAGCGCCGGCTCCGGGACCGGTATGCGGGTGGCGGTCACGCGGCCAGGCTGGGCACGATCACGCCGCTCAGGTCGCGCTTCTCGGCCGAGGCGTGGAGCGCATCGTCGATCCGGTCGAGCGGATAGCGGCTGGTGATAATCGGCTCGGGATCGAGCCACCCGTCCTCCATCATCCGGATGAATCGGGGCAGGTCGTGGCGCATGCGGACGTTGCCGTTCTGGGCGCCGAGGATCGCCCTTCCCTCCACCGACATCGCCAGTTGGGGGACCGTCACCTCGGCGTTGCCGCGCTCGACGCTGGTCAGCACCACGGTTCCGGCCCGCCGCGCCGCCCGAATGGTTTGGGGGACGGCCGAAGTCAGCGTCGCCGCCTCCATCGTGTAGTCGGCGCCGCGTCCTTCGGTGAGCGCCTTGACCTGCTCGACCGGATCGCCCTGTTCGGGGTCGACGGTGTGCGTGGCACCAAACCGCCCGGCCAACTCGCGGCGCTCGGCGATCGGGTCCACCGCGATGATCTGGCGCGCGTTCGCGATCCGCGCCGCCTGCACCATCCACTGCCCCAGGTGCCCGAGCCCGAAGATCGCGATGCTCGATCCCGCCTGCACCTTCGCCACGCCCAGCACGCAGCCGACGCCGGTGGTGATGCCGCAGCCGAGCAGGCTCAGCCACTCGTCGGGCAGATCGGTCTGCACCGGGAACACCTGACTCGCCGTGACGTTCATGACCTCGGCGTAGCCCCCGACGTTGCCGGCCGCGCTCACCGGCTCGCCGTTGCGACGGTTGGCCACGTGCGGCCAGATCCCGCCCCGATCGAACGTCTCCGAGCATTGGTCGGGGCGGCCGATCGAGCAGTAGAAGCACACCCCGCACTCCGACGTGCCCGGCACGATGACCCGGTCGCCGACCTTCATGTGATCGACGCCGGCCCCCAACTCGACGACCTCTCCCATCGACGCGTGGCCCAGGATCGTCGGCGGGATCTTGAACAGCTCGCCCCGCCAGTTCACGCAGTCGGTGGAGCAGAACGGCGAGGCGCCCGTGCGCACGAGCACCCGGCCAGGCGCGGGATCGAGGTAGTCGATGTCCTCGACCACGAACGGCTCCTTGACCGCGGCTAACAGCGCTGCTCTCATCGGTTGGCTCTCTCCTCGCTCATGCGCATCATTGCGCGGTGAAGCCTCCATCGGTCATCAGGATCGCGCCGGTGATGATGCTCGAGCGCGGCGAGGCGAGGAAGGCGATCACCTCGGCGATCTCCTCGGGGCGGGCCAGCCGGCCTAGCGGATGCGAGGCCGCTATCGACTCCATCGTGGCCTCACGGTCCGGGACGCCGGCCAGCGCCTCGTCCATGAAGCCGGTGTCGATCGCGCCGGGCGCCACCGCGTTCACGCGGACGTCCGGAGCATGCTCGATCGCCAGCTGACGGGTGAGCTGGACGATCGCCCCCTTGGTCGAGCAGTAAGCGGTCTGCCCCGGCAACCCGATCGTGCCCGAGATCGAGGCGACGTTGACGATCCGGCCGTCCCCGGACTCGCTGAGCGCCGGTATCGCCTCGCGGCAATGCAAGAACGCCCCGCGGACGTTGACCCGCAGCAGCCCGTCCCAGTCATCGTCGCTCGTATCGACGGTCGGCTTCATGAGGAAGCGCCCCGCGTTGTTGACCACGACGTTCAGCGCGCCGAAGCGCTCTCTGGCCAGGGCGACGGCCTGCCGGGCGGTGTCCGGCTCGCCCACGTCGCCCTCCAGGGTGGCCACCTGCTCGCCCTCAAGCGTTTTGACATCGGGGTTGAGGTCCTCGGCGACCACGCGCGCACCGCGCGCTCTGAACAGCTCGACGGTCGCCCGTCCGACACCGCCCGCGGCGCCGGTGACGATCGCCACGGCTCCTGCCAGCTCGTCGCTCGCGGGACCGGCCATGATGTTGCCATCCTATATGATTGTCATACAGAATCTGGCCGTCGGGAGGACGCAGACACCATGGGTGACAAGACCACGTTCGAGACCGGCCTTCAGACTAGGCGCGCAGTACTGGGCGCCGAACATGTGGACCGTTCGCTGGCCCAGGCCAGCGACTTCGCCCGCCCCATGCAGGAGCTCGTCAC
>DATFDC010000195.1:0-5882 GCA_035252415.1 Solirubrobacteraceae bacterium | reverse complement strand
GTCGATGACTCCGACGGCGACCAGCAGCACGCCCCCGACCAGCGAGACCGCGGTCAGCGCCGCACCTGTGCCGACGATGCGCCCGCGCGCGCGGCTGGGCACAACCGTCTCGGGGCGGCCGACCGCGGCGGGGAGCTTGTCCAGATCCTCGGTGAGGAGCCGCTCATCGGGCTCGGAGCCCACGAATTCGGCCGGGTTGGAGACCTCGCTCATTTCTGGTCAAGGTACTCCTCGTGGTCGGCGGCCGGGAGTGCTTAACTACGTCGAGCTATGCCGCTGTTTTTCTTCACCGTCGAGCAGCAGGAGCGGGCGATCGTCGAACGGTTCGGGAAGTTCGTCCGGGTCGCCGGCCCCGGGCTGCAGACCAAGACGCCGTTCGTCGAGCGGGTGGCGGGGCGGATGAGCCTGCAGGTCGAGCAGTTGAACGCCCAGATCGAGACCAAGACCAAGGACAACGTGTTCGTCCAGCTCAAGCTCGCCGTGCAGTACAAGGTCGGCGCGACCGAGCAGCAGATCCAGGACGCCTACTACAAGCTCGACGACCCTGAGGTCCAGATGCAGTCCTACGCGTTCGACGTGGTCCGCTCGCACATCCCGAGCATGGACCTCGACGAGGCGTACGCCGACGCGGACACGATCGCGCGCCACATCCAGGACACGCTGCATCGCCAGATGGCGGACTACGGCTACGAGATCGTCAAGGCACTGGTGACCAACATCGAGCCCGACCAGCGGGTCAAGGACGCGATGAACAACATCAACGCCTCGCAGCGCAATCAGATCGCCGCCGCCGCGCAGGGCGACGCGCAGAAGACCCTGGCGGTGAAGAAGGCCGAGGGCGAGAAGGAGACCATGCGTCTGCAGGGCGAGGGCGTGGCCGCCGAGCGCAAGGCGATCGCCGAGGGGCTGCACGAGTCGCTCGAGATCATCGCCCAGCATGGCCTCGATCCCCGAGAGGCGATGGCGCTGGTCGCCCTCACCCAGTACACCGACATGATCCGCGCGCTGGGCGAGGGCGCCAAGAGCAACACGATCCTCCTGCCGCACTCGCCGAGCGCCGTGGGCGACCTGATGACCCAGATCAGGGACGGGGTCATGATCGGCGATCTCGCCGCCGGGCCGACCGGGGCGGGGGCGGCGGAGAACAGCGCCGCGCTGCCACCGGGCCGGCGCCCGGCACCTCCTTCATAGCCCACCCGGCACCTCCTTCGTGGCCACTCCGGCTTGGTAGGGGCTGTCCGCGGGTAGATTTCCGGCCGGATCAGCCGCACGCACGCCCGTCCAGGCCCGCGGCCAGAGCCCAGGAGGAGGGAGACATGGCGACCGTCACCGACGAAGTAGTAGTTGCGCCGCCTGACCTATTTCACGGGGAGTTGAAGCGGGACGTCGGCCTGCGAGGGCTGACGATGATCTCGCTGGGGTCGATCATCGGCTCGGGTTGGCTGCTCGGGGCGCTCAATGCCGCCAAGGCAGCCGGGCCGGCCTCGCTCGTGTCGTGGATCCTCGCGGGAGCGATCCTGGGCACCTTGGCGCTCGTGCACGCCGAACTCGGCGCGACCTACCCGCTGTCGGGCGGCACGGCACGCTTTCCGTTCCTGGGCTTCGGTGCGCTTGGAGGCTTCACCGGCGGCTGGATGTCCTGGATCCAGGCAGTGACGATCGCCCCGATCGAGGTCGAGGCGGCGCTCACGTACCTCGAGTCGACCTCACTGCACCCCGGGTTCGTGCACGGAAACGGCACGCTGACGGCGACGGGGATCCTCGTCGCCGGGATCGCCATGGCGGTGTTCACGACGATCAACGTGATGGGCGTCCGGTGGCTGGCCGAGTCCAACAACATCACGATGATCTGGAAGCTGAGCGTGCCGACGCTCACGATCATCGTGCTGCTCGTCGTGACCTTCACCGGCAGCAACTTCACCGCCGGCGGGGGCTTCGCGCCGTTCGGCGCCAAGGGCATCTTCGCCGCGCTTCCCCTGGGAGTGGTCTTCGCCCTCCAGGGGTTCGAACAAGCCATCCAGGTGGGTGGGGAGTCGCGAAATCCCCAGCGCGACATTCACCGCGCGGTGATCATCTCGATGGTCATCGGCGTGATCATCTACATCCTGCTCGAGGTGGCGTTCATCGGGGCGATCAATCCGAACGATGTCGCTCACAACTGGGCGAACCCGATCCCGGGTCAGGGCGCGTTCGGGCCGTACGCCACGCTCGCCACGGCGGCGGGCGTCGGATGGCTGGCCACGATCCTCTACATCGACGCGGTGATCTCCCCGATGGGCACTGGTCTCGTGTATTCGGGCACGTCCGCGCGGACGACCTACGCCCTGGCGCGCGTCGGATACGTCCCGCCCGCTCTCGGCCAGGTCAGCAAGCGCGGCGTCCCCTTCGCGTCGCTGATCTTCTGCTGGGTGATCGGGATGCTGGTGTTCCTGCCGTTCCCGAGCTGGGCCGGAATGGTGGGTCTGGTCACGACGGCGACCGTGTTGATGTACGCGATGGCGCCGCCGTCGCTGGCCGCGCTGCGGCGCGCCGATCCGGAACGGCCCCGTCCCTATCGGTTGCCGGCGGCGCGAATCCTGGCCCCGCTGGCGTTCGTGTGCGCCAACTTCATCGTCTACTGGGCCGGCTGGGACGTGCTGTTCTGGCTGTACGTGTTCATCGTGGCCGGGTTCGTAGTGTTCTTCGCCTATCAGGCGGTTGCCCGGGCCGACCGCAAGCTCAAGATCCACTGGCGCAATGCCGCATGGATCGCACCATGGCTGATTGGGATCGGCATCATCTCCTACCTCGGGCAGTTTCCGGACTCGGAGCCGGACTCCGGCTGGCCGTTCGGGATCACGCTGCTGGCCAAGCAGGACATCCCGTTCTGGGTGGATCTGGGCGTGATCGCGGTGTTCAGCCTCGCGATCTTCTGGCTGGCCGAGAGGCTGGCGATGCCGACCGAGTTCGTCCGCAAGGCCGAGGCAGCCGCTGACCGGGAGATCCACATGGGGGACGCACCCCCGGAGCCGACTCTGGCCGCGTGACCCAGATCGCTCGGCCCGCTCACACCGGCCAGGGCCGCAACTCGCGCAGCGCCCGGGCCGCGCCGGCGACCAGCGTCATACAACTGGCAGGGTTGTAGAGGGGACCGGTCCCGTCGGTGAGGAGGATCCGGGCCTGAGCGACTCCGCTCGCCGCGACCGGGCCGGGTTCCTCGAGCGTTTCGGCCAACCGGCGCAGTTCGTCTCGAGCGCCCAGAACCCTGCCTTGGCTCGGCTTGATCCGGGCGAACTCCGGACGGCGTGACCCGCCTGCCTCGCGCAGGACCCGGCGCAGCTCACGGGCGATCGAAGCGCGCTCCTCCGGCTCGGTCAGGCGCTGGGCGCGCAGCGCGAGTGCAGCACTCGCCTCGGGCGGGGTGCCTTGGGCCAGCCTGCGGTCGAGCCGGCGTCCAAGCAGGCGCGCCGCGAGCCGGTCTTTGAGCACAGGCCGGCGGGCCAGGACCAGACCGTCGAACCCGGTGGTCAGGAGGACCGTCGATGAATCGGTGTGCGATTGGCGTTTCATGACCACCAACAATGTTACGCTGGTCATGCTGACCTGTCAAGTCGGTTTGCTGGTCACGCGGCTAGAATCGGTTCGGTGCGCGAACTGCCCGACTGGTATCCCGGCACCGCCGAAACAAAGCCGGCGCCGATGCCGCTTCTGCTGGTGCAGGCCTTCGTCAACACCCGCGATCTCGAGGACGCGACCGATGTGTTCGATGTTCCCGCGACGGCCCGGCAATGGCTCATCGATGCCGGGCTGCTCGACGGCGCGTCCGAGCTGACCGAGTCGGACTTGGCGCGCGCGCGGGCGGTGCGCGAGGCCATCCGGGCTTTGATCGAAGCCGACGGCCCGGCGGCCGACGGACGGCTCGAGCCGCTTCGGCAGCTTGCCGCGAGTCATCGCGCGCGGCTCGCGCTGGCCGAGGACGGGGCGCTCGGGCTCGAGAACAGCCGGCGCGGTGGACTCGACGACGGGCTGTTCGAGCTTCTGCTGATCGTCCACCGCGCGCAGCAGGACGGGACCTGGTCGCGGCTGAAGATATGCGCCAACGACGCGTGCCAGTGGGCGTTCTTCGACCGGTCGCGCAATCAGCAGGGGAACTGGTGCAACATGGCCGTCTGCGGCAATCGGCTGAAGAACCGCGAGCTCAGGGCCCGCCGCCGCTGAGGACCAAACGCCTTAGTACGCTGGACACATAAGGATTCGCCTGGTCACGCTCGCGCTCGGCGGTTTCATCGCGCTGATCGCGTACGTGGCGATGGCGGATGGGGCCGGGGCCAAGCGCACAGTTACGAAGCGGCCGCCGCCCGGTGGCGCGCTGTCGCGCGCGAACCCGACGCCGCTGCCGAAGAGCCACTCGATCACCCGGGCGCGCTGGCTCACCGGCCGCTACGACCCGCCCGGCAATCAATGGGGCGACATTCTGCCGACGGTCTGGAGCGACGACGGATCGACCTACGTGCTGATGGACGACGGCGGCACCGACGTCCCGATCGCCGGCGGACTCTGGCGCCAGTCGCTGGCCAAGGTGACAGGCACCCCGCCGAACCTCCACTTCCGCCACGTCGGCGATCCGACGGCCCCGCCACCGCATACCTGGGGCCAGATCGGCGGCAACATCGACCGGGACGACGGCCCCCTCGGCCCGTACTACAGCATCGGCTTCGCCGAGGCCGGTGGGGTCTTCTACGCCACCCAGCAGCGCAACTGGAACTGGCCGCGCAACGGACCGTTCACCGGACTGGTCGGGATCGCCTACTCGAGGAACCACGGCAAGACCTGGCGCTTCCCCAAGCACGCATTTCCGGCCCCGCTGGGCAATCTGTCGTTCGTCGACGGCGGCGGGCCGGGCGGCGCCTATCCCGACGGATACATGTACGCGATCGGCACCGAGCGCGAGTTCAATGCGTCCCGTCTGATCCTCGGCCGCGTGAGCACCGGGGTGGCCAACGTGACCGATCCCGGCCGTTGGCAGTGGTACACCGGCACCGATGGGGGCGGCGCGCCGCAGTGGTCGAGCGTGGTGAGCGCCGCGGTACCGGTGCTCAACTGGAACTCGCACATCACCTATCCCCAGATGGCCTACGACCCGGGTCTGCACCGCTACCTGCTGACCTGGACCTACTCGTACTCCTCCAAGCCGCCGGCGGTGTGGAAGGGCGGCGCGGAGCTCGTGATCGCGGAGTCGTCCACGCCCTGGGGACCTTTCTCGTTCGTGGCCGCCTCACGCGAGTTCGGACCATCGAACGGCTACGGCGCCGGTTTCCCCTCCCAGTGGATCAGCCGCGACGGTCGCACGCTGTGGCTCAAATGGGCGGCGAACTTCACCGGCTGCCGAAACGGCCTCGACTGCTCGGGCGCGTACGGCTTCAACGTCGCCCAGGTCCGCCTGACCACAAAGGCGCCGGCGACCCCGAAAGCGAAGGCGGCGGCAGCATCGAACGGCGGCCCGCAGGGGAGAGGTGGATCGCGGAGGCTGCTGTATGTCGCGTCGGGTCTCGCCCTACCGCTGCTGCTGTTGCTGCTCGTGCTGGCCCGCCCGAGTTTCGAAGACGGGCTGCGGCATCCGTTCGGCGGCGCTCGCGGCGGGACACGTTAGCCAGCTCCACCTTGACTGACCGGCAGGCGTGTAGGGCGCGCCGGCGGGAGTTACCGGCGCGCCCTGCCCCCTTACGCCCTACGGCCTAGTGCCAGACCCAGCGGGCGAGATGGATCACGTAGGACAGCTTCTGCCCGCTGCTGCTGGTCACGTTGACGGTGACCGGAAGCAGGTGGAACGTCCGGTTCTGCTTGAGATCGGTCTTCCCGGTCTGGTTCAGCGCCATGTTCTGGAAGCCGCCGCTGTCGGCCGC
>DATFDC010000194.1:0-5523 GCA_035252415.1 Solirubrobacteraceae bacterium | reverse complement strand
GGTCGAGACCGCGGTCGAGATCGGTGGCGCGGTGTCTTCACGTCAGGGGCTGAACATCCCCGGCTCGACGCGCGGCCTCCCCGCCGTCCCCGAGGAGGACCTCGACATGCTGCGCTTCGGCGAATCGATCGGCGTCGACTTGGTGGCGCTGTCGTTCGTGCGCACGGCCGAGGACGTGACCAGCGTGCGCCGGCACACCCGCCTGCCGCTGATCGCCAAGATCGAGAAGCCCCAGGCCGTCGACTCCGCCGAGGAGATCATCCGCGCCGCCGACTGCGTGATGGTTGCGCGCGGGGACCTCGGCATCGAGCTGCCGATCGAGGACGTGCCGATTGTCCAGAAGCAGCTCCTGCGGACCGCCGGCAAGCTGGCTCGTCCGGCGATCACCGCCACCCAGATGCTCGACTCGATGGTCAACTCCTCGCGCCCCACCCGAGCCGAGGTGGCCGACGTGGCCAACGCGATCCTCGACGGCACCGATGCGGTCATGCTCTCGCAGGAGACCGCGGTCGGCCAGTACCCCGTCGGCGCGGTCGAGATGATGGCCTCGGTGGCCGAGCGGGTCGAGAACACCCTGCCCTACCGCGCCTGGAACGAGGACCGGGTCCGGCGCGACGCCCGCGACCCCGCGTACACGATCGCCTACAGCGCCTGCGCCGCCGCCCGCGACCTGCACCTGGCCGCCCTGGTCGTGCCCACGCTGTCGGGCCGCTCGGCGCGGCTGATCTCCGCCCACCGGCCCCAGGTGCCGATCTACGCCCTGTCACCCGGCAAGGAGACCGTGCGCCGCTGCAGCCTGATGTGGGGCGTCGAGGCCGGGCCGATGCGCCGCCACGAGGTGACCGAGCACCTGATCGCCGACGCGGCCAAACGCGTGGTCGAGCTCGGCTGGGTCAAGTCCGGCGCGCGCGTCGGGATCACCGCGGGCCTGCCGTCCGGCCGCCCCGGGACCACCAGCCTGTTCCAGATTCAACGGGTGTGAATTTGGGGCCGGCTTCGCCGGCGTCCATGGGGCCGTTCCGCCGGGCATCCTTGCCCGCCGGCCCCACCGCGCGTGTCCCTCCCCAGGGCGCAAATTCCAGCATTCCACGCATCGGGCGACCGTAGAGCACGATTCCGCCCCGCCACGAGGCAAGATCGTGCTCCAGCGATCCCGGCATCCCGAAATGCTGGAATTTGCCCCTCCTCGCGGGCCTCGGGGCGGGCTCCTAGGCGGCGCGGCGGCTGTAGATCTCCGCCTCCGCCTCGCCCAGCGCGGTCGCCGGCGGGTCGTCGTAGAACCACTCGCGGGCGATCCGGTGGAAGTTGCCCTGCGCGTGCAACTGGGCCAGCACGGCCAGCGTGAGCACCTCCATGCGCCGGCCGAAGATGTGATCGGGCGGCGCGGACTCGTGGCGGAGCTGGCCGAAGTACTCCGAGCGCGGGTCGCTCATGTCGATCAGCACCTGGGTGGCGTACTCGGGGGTGAGCTCGGTGTCCTGGTCGACCGTGTACCACGAGGTGGCGGCGCGGAAGTGGGCGAGGACGCGCTGGGGGTCGAACTTGTCGGGCTCGGGGAAGAAGCCGACCTCGGTGCCCAGGCGCATGATCGTTTCGGTGTCGCTCTCGATGATGGCCCGCGCGACCTGAATCTCGAGCTCGACCGCGCCCGGCGGCATCCGCTTGAACAGCCCGAAGTCGAAGAACACCATCCGGCCGTCGTCGAGCAGCGCCGAGTTGCCGGGATGCGGGTCGCCCGAGAACTGGTGGTGGCGGTACAGGCAGCCGAAGTAGAAGCGGAAGAGAATCTCGCCGATCCGGTCGCGGTCCTCCTGCGGATAGGCCTTCAGGTCCTCGAAGCCAGTACCGGCCACGAACTCCGACACCATCACGCGCTCCCGCGACAAAGAGGTCACAACCTCGGGGACCACGATGAACGGATGGCCGCGGAAGATGCGCGCCAGCGTGCGCTGGTTCTGGGCCTCGAGCTCATAGTCGAGCTCGTCGTGGATGCGCTCGGAGATCTCCCGGCCGATCGCCTGAGGGTCGAGCCCGGGCGCGATTCGCTTGGCCAGCCGCAGGATCAGCCCGAGGTTCTGCATGTCCGAGCGCACCGCGGCGGCCACGCCCGGGTACTGCACCTTGACCGCCACATCCCGGCCGTCGTGTAGCTGGGCCCGATAAACCTGGCCGATCGAGGCAGCCGCGATCGGCTCCTCGTCGAAGTCGGCGAACACCTCCTTGAGCGGATCGTCGAGCTCCTCCTCGATCACCTTGCGCATGTCCTTGAAGGCCACGTTGGGGGCCGCGTCGCGCAGGGCGGCCAGCTTGCGCTGGAACTCGTCGCGGTACTCGTCGGGGACCAGGCCGACGTCGAGGAACGACAGCACCTGCCCGAGCTTCATCGCCGCGCCCTTCATCGTCCCCAGGGCGGCCACGATCTGCTCGGCGGCCTCGAGCTGGCGCTTCTCCCACGCGACCTTGCGCTGCTCGGGCTTGCGGGTGACGTTGGCGGCGCGCGTGCCCGCCTGCCTGATCGCCTGCCCCGCGGCCAGCCCGCCGATTCTGGCAGTTCGCCCCACGCGCGAGGTGGGGATCTTGTCCTTTGCCACGTCTTGTGATGCTACATGCGCAGGTAGGACGCCCCGTTGACGTCGAGCACCGTCCCGCTGGCCATCTCGGCCTCGGGCGAGGCCAGGTAGTGCACGGCGGCGGCGATCTCCTCGGGCCTCGCCACGCGCCCGAGCGGGCTCTCGGCGCGCCGCCGGCGGCCGCTCTCGCCGGCGAGCTCGGTGGCCGCCATGTCGGTCTCGACGAACCCCGGCGCCACCGCGGTGACCGAGATCCGCCGCTCGCCGAGCGCCCGCGCCAGCGACTGCCCGAACGCGATCAGGCCGGCCTTGCTCGCGCCATACGCGGGGTGGTTGGGCTCGCCCCGGAACGCGCCACGCGAGGAAACGTTGACGATGCGGCCCCCGTCGCCCATGTGGCGCAGCACGCACCAGGTCACGTTGGCTGCCCCCACTAGATTCACCCCCAGCGTGTGCTCCCAGGCCGCCTGCCACTCCTCGTAGGTCGTCTCGGCGGCGGCATGGGGCTCGAACACGCCGGCGTTGTTGACCAGGACGTCGATGCCGCCGAGCGCATCGGCCACCTCGTCGACCATGCGCCGGATCGCCTCGGGGTCGGCCAGGTCGGCCCCCGCCACGACGTGCCCGTCGCCCGGAAGCGAGTCGCGCACCGCGACGGCCGCGTCACGTCGCGACCCGTAATGCAGCCCGACCCGGTCGCCCGAGTCAGCGAACGCGCGTGCCACCGCAGCGCCGATGCCGCGTGAGGCGCCCGTGACCAGGACCGCCCTCCCGGTCGGCACCACTAGCCGCGCTGCACTCGCGAGCCCGGGACGATGTCGTCGGAGCCGTCGGGCCAGCGCACCCAGGCCTTGTGGCCGCCGTCGTAATCGTCGCCGAGCAGGATCAGCGTGGCCGGCTCACCGACCGCCGTGCACGGTTCGTCGCCCTCGGAATCGAGCCCGCGCCAGAGCCGCACGAACCGGTTGTGCTCGAGCTCATAGGCCACCGTGGTCGGATCGGTGTGGCCCGGATGGATGTGCGTCTCGGCCGGGAGCTTCAACAGCTTGTCCATGATCGAGGACTTGATGTCGGCGAAGCCGGTGCTGCCGGGCGCGTGCACGCCGCCCACCGAGCCCTTGAACAGCGTGTCGCCGGTGAACACGTCGGTCCCGTTGACCAGCAGCGACAGCATGCCCGCGGTGTGGCCCGGGGTGTGGATCGGCTCGATGGTCAGCGCCCCGCTCTCGATCGTCTGTCCCGGCGCCATCGTGCCGGTTGCGGCCGGCACCCGATCGCGCTCGAGCTCATGGATCAGCACCGGGGTCCCGGGATGGCGCGCCAGCACCTGGTCGACCTCGGACACGTGGTCGTGGTGGTGATGGGTGAGCAGTACGTGGGTCAGCGTCAGCTGCCCCCGATCCAGGTACTCGAGCAGCGGCGCCACCGGTCCTCCGGCGTCGATCATCACCGCGTGCCCGCCGGGCTCGTCCGCCACCAGGTAGGTGTTGGAGAGGAAGTCGTCGTTCATCGAGCGCTCGACGATCACCCGGAGCAGACTACTCGTTAGCCTGCGCAGTCATGAGCCTTCTCCACACCTGTTACCGCATCACCGACATCGACCGGTCCGTGAAGTTCTACGAGGCGCTCGGCTTCGAAGAGCGCCGCCGCGCGCCGATCCGCGACGAGGCGATCAATGTGTTCATGAGCCTGCCCGACGACGGTCCCGAGCCCAAGCTCGAGCTGACCTACAACTTCGGCGTGGACTCCTACGAGCTCGGCACCGCATACGGGCACATCGCGATCGCCGCCCCCGACCTCGACGCCACCCTGGCGCGGCTGAAGGAGCAGGGCATCGAGCCCGAGCGCCCGCCGTACACGGTCAGCGAAGGCGGCAACCGCCTGTGCTTCGTGCGCGATCCGGACAACTACCGGATCGAGCTGATCGAGAAGAGCTAGCCTTCGAGAGGCCGATGGCCGACCCGTCGAAGATCGCCATCCTGCTCAAGCAGGTCGCCATGGGCGTCAACGCCCACGATCGCGAGAACCCCGATCACCACACCTGGGGGATCGGGATGGCGCACTTCGACATCGAGCGGCTCGGCCTCGACGAGGGCGAGGAGCTGATCCCGGGCATCGTGCTGCAGGCCGACGGCGGGCAGACCGGCCAGTTCCGGATCCTGTGCGACGGCGAGCACGACCAGGGTGAGGTCGAAGAGGAGGAAGAGGTCGTCGACGCGGTGGCCGAGCAGGAGCTTGCCGAGCCGCTCCAGGCGCCCGGGCCGGCGCCCCGAGTCAGGCCTCCTTTCTAGTGCCAATCCGGGGGCGGGCTCGACGATCATGACCGGGACCGCCTCGACCACCGCCATCGGCGCCGTCCGCCTGCTCGAATCGCTCGAGCAGCTCGGCGTTGAGCTCGTGTTCGGGCTGCCGGGCGTCCACAACCTGCCGATCTGGAAGGCGCTGTCGGAGTCGGACATCCGCCTGGTCGGCGTCCGGCACGAGCAGACCTCGGTGTATGCGGCCGACGGCTACGCGCGCGCGACCGGAAAGCTCGGCGTGGCCGTCGTGACCACGGGGCCCGGCGCGGCCAACACGCTGGGCGCCACCGGCGAGGCGATGGCCGCCGGCTCGCCGGTGCTGGTCATCGCCACCGACATCGCCACCACCCTGCGGCGCGAGGGCATCTACGGCGGCACCCTGCACGAGACGCGCGACCAGACCGCGATGTTCGTTCCGGTGACCAAGGGGGCGCGGATGCTGGCGAGCGCCGACGAGATCGCCGGGGCGGCGTTCGATGCCGGGCGACAAGCCCTGGCCGCGCCCACCGGGCCCGTCTACCTCGGGGTTCCGACCGATCTGCTGTCTAGAGAAGCCTCGGCCGAGCCGACGGTGCCCGAATCATCGTTGCCGGCGGACCCGAAACGGCCCGACTCTGGGCTGATCGAGCGGGCGGCGGAGATCCTGGCCAGGG
>DATFDC010000193.1:0-8645 GCA_035252415.1 Solirubrobacteraceae bacterium | reverse complement strand
TCGACCCCCGGGAGGTCGTCCTCGTTCACGCGAGCGGCGTTCAGTGTGTGCGCCTGCTCGCGCGAGTGCGTGCCGAGGTCGACCTCGAACCCGGCCCGGCCCAGCAGCACCGCCAGGCTGGTACCGGCCGCGCCGGCGCCGATCACCGCGGCGCGCCGGATCGGCGGCATCCCGCCCAGCCACTCCCACTGGAGCATGACCATCGGCCAGATCCGGTCTGTGACCGCGCCGGCCAGCGCCGGCGAGGCGTTGTCGATCCTGGGGAAGTGCAGCACCCGGCCGGCGCGCACTCGCACCTTGCGCGGGCGGATCCGCCAGCCCCGGCGGATGTCCTCGGTGCCGATGATCGCGATCGGGACGACCGGGGCGCCGGTCTCCAGCGCCAGCCGCCCCACGCCACGCTTGGGCTTGCCCAGCGCACCCGGGCGCGTGCGCGTGCCCTCGGGGAACATCAGCACGATGTCGCCCCGATTCAGGATCTGCATTGCGGTTTCGATCGTCTCCTGATCGCTGGCTCCCCGGTCGACGGGAAACGCGCCCAGCGCGTTCAGCACCCAGCTCAGGATGCGGCTGTAGCCGAACAACTCCTTCTTGGCGACGTAATACACCGGCCGCCTGGTCATCGTGCCGACCACGAATGGATCGAAGAAGCTCCGGTGGTTGGCGGCCAGGATCACCGGCCCCTTGGCCGGGATGTGCTCACGCCCGATCCGCCGCATCCGGAGGTAGGTCCAGGCGAACGTCGTGAACACGATTCGCACGATCAGCAGCACAAGCCGGTTGACGCCCTTCTCCCGGGCTCGGCGGTGCAGCGCTTCGTAATCCATGGCACTTTGCGTACCCGCGCCCGCCCCGCCCGTTACAGTTTGGCCCCCTTGAGCAACGCCGCCGTCACCACGCGAACGCTCAAAGGAGCCCTGGCAGGAGGGGTCGCCGCCGTGGCCTGGGCCTCTCAGCAGCCGCTGGACAAGCTGATCTTCCGCTGCCGCTACGACGACGTCGAGCTGCTCGGCCGCGCCGTCCGCCCGGGCGGGCCCGGCTGGTATCGCATCGGCCTGGTCATCCACGCCCAGAACGGCGCCCTGTTCGGTGCCCTGTACGCCAACATCGCCCCGGGGCTGCCCGTCCCGCCGGCGCTGCGCGGCCCGGCCGCCGGCCTGGCCGAGATGTTCGCCACCTGGCCCCTGGCCGGCCTGTCCGATCGCTTCCACCCGGCGCGCCACCAACTGCCCGTCCTCAGCGGCAACCGCCGGGCCTTCGCCCAGGCCTTCTGGCGCCACCTCCTGTTCGGGTATCTGCTGGGCGAACTGGAGGCCAGGCTGAACGCTTCTGACGGGGTTCCACCGGGGCCGCCGCCCGATTACGCCTCCAACGGCCACGGCTCGCTCGAGCGCGCCGTCTCCGCCGTGCGAGACTGATCCCTCAGCCGCGCTCGCCCGCCTAGCTCAACTGGTAGAGCACTTGATTTGTAATCAAGGGGTTGGGGGTTCGAGTCCCCCGGCGGGCTCTGTGTGATGAGTCGGGACATAGGTCTCAGATGAGTCGCGACATGGGTCTCAGTTCGGGGAGCCCGGCCAGCGGCCGGGCTCTTTGTTTTGGTTGCGCCAGTAGGTGTTCTCAGGCTCGATCAGATGGGACTGGAGGACTTGCGTGCCCACGAACGTCGCGCTTCCGGACAGCTGACGGCCTCCATGACCGCGGTCAACTTCGTTGCACGCGCTCGTCGGATTTCTCCGCCGTCTGAGGGCGCGGCGGGGTGACACCCAGCCGGCGTGCCCATTCAGCGCTGCCGCCGTGTCGATCAATTGCTCGGTGCAGCGCGGTCTGGCCGGCATCCCTGAAGTCCCGCACGGACGGGAAGCGGCCTGAGTCGCCGATGAGCGCGCGGAGTTCCTGCTCGATCCGGTCGTCGGTCCATCTTCGCGGGCGCCCGCCGCCACGGCCCGTCCACGGGTTCATCGGCGCCGCGTTGGGGAAGCGGTAGCGTCGGGCGGGGCCCTCGCCGATCCGAGTCAGGACAGCGCTGTCGGCCAGGGTGTTGAGGTCGTTGCTCGCTGTTGGGCGGCTGACGCCGGCGGCGACTTCGTAGTCGCGTCGAGTGAACTCGGAGACTCCTCGGAGCTTGAGGTCGCTGAGCCCCTTCTGCTGGCTGTCGGTCAGTTGGATCTTGCGGCCATCGGCGGTTCGGCCGATGACGCTGAGTCGGTCGACCTCGGCGGCCACACGTTCGTATTCGTCGGCGAGGCCGGCGAGAAAGTAGCGTTGCCAGGATTCCTGGTTCCAGGTTTGCTGGCGCACGGATCGCAGGGCGGCTAGGTAACCGTCTTTGTCTTTGCCGTAGTGCGCGTCGAAGTTGAACAGCCGATACGGCGTGTAGCCCGACTTCATCAGCAGCGCCGACGTTAGGAGGCGAGCCGTGCGTCCGTTGCCGTCTGCGAAGGGGTGGACCTCCACGACGTTGAAATGCAGCACTCCGGCAATGACCGGGGGCGGCCACTCGATCGGATTGTCGAGCTTGCGGTTGACCCAGTCGATCAACGCCAGCATCCGTGGGCGGACCTCCGTCTGCGGCGAGCCCTCGTGCACGAGCATGCCGGCCACCGGGTCAAACACGCCGGCCTCGCCGTCACGCCAATCTCCCTCGTGGTGAGGCTTGAAGGGCCCTTCCTCGGTGCCCAAACCTTTCGTCGCCTCGTAGTGGATGGCCTTGAAGAGTTCCTCGTCGAAAGCCAAGCCGTCCGCTTCCAGACGGCGGTCCAGCTCGTTGAGGGCGTCCACGTAGTTGACCAGCTCGATCTCGGCCTTCGTCGTGCGGTCCAGCTCGCCGCGGGCCGCGCGCGCAGCTTCGAGAATCCCGAGGCGGTTGCCCTCGATCAACGTGGAGTAGTGAATGGTCCCCACCTCAGCCGCGAACCTCAGAGCTTCGGCACTGGCGGGGAAGATGTCTGCAGCCTGGATACGGGCAAGCGCGGCGTCGATTCTGCGCAGCTCGTAAGCAAGCCCGGGTGAGTACCGGCGCAAAGAGGTGTAGGGTTCGACGTATGCCATGGGATCTGCCAAAGTATATAGCACGGAAAAGATGCTATTAGCAGGCTTTTACCGTAAGTCTGCTCAATTTCGACGTAACCATCTGCTTGTGGCCCTCGGCATCGCTCCTCGACGGGATCTGCTAACTCGGTAAAGGAGCCATTTGCAGCCATTTTCTTGCTGAAAGAGGCTGATTTACCGAAACTACTGCAACCGCTTGCGGGCTAGGTTCAACCCTCAGACCAGCCGCCGTAGAAGTACGTAGAAATCGGCCGGTTCAAGTTGTTTCACCGTCACGATTCCGCGGAATCGTGACGGTCTTCGAGGACTCGCCTCCGCCGCAAGGTCGCCGTCGGCCAGAGACCCCTGGACTCCGCTCCTGCCACTCGACCCGGTCGGTACTCGCCTGGCGGTCGGCAGCTCTGCGCCGCGCGATGATGCCCTCGGCTGCCTCGACCACATCCGGATGCTCGCCGCGAACAAGTTCGCGCAGCTTGTCCTCGGACAGCGAGGCGAGTCAGCGCCCTCGAACGCGAGGATTCTCAACGTCGCACAGCCGGGGAGCGCCGAGGGATCGATCCCCGAGGGCGCAGGCCCCACGTTATCGCCGCGCGGCGCAGCCGAAAACGTCAGCGCACGCGTTCGAATATCGCCGCCAGCCCCTGGCCCCCACCGATACACATCGTCTCGAGCCCGTAGCGTCCGTCGCGGCGGTCCAGTTCGCGCAGCAGGGTGGTCAGGATCCGCGCACCGGTTGCCCCGACCGGATGACCGAGCGAGATACCTGACCCGTTGACGTTCAAGCGTTCGAAGTCGGCCGCGCCGAATTGCCATTCCTGTGTACAAGCGAGCACCTGTGACGCGAAAGCCTCGTTTAGCTCGATCAGGTCCAGGTCGGCGAACGTCAGCCCGGTTCGAGCCAGGAGCTTGGCCACAGCGGGGACCGGCCCGATACCCATCGTCCGCGGCGCGACGCCGGCGACCGCCCAGGCCATCAAGCGCCCGAACACCATCAGCCCGAGCGCGTCCGCCCGGTCCCGGGTCGTGACGACGCACACGGCGGCGCCGTCGTTCTGGCCGCTGGCGTTGCCGGCGGTGACCGTGGAATCGGGATCGAGCGCGGCACGGATTGGCCGCAGCCGCGCGAGGCTCTCGAGCGATGTGTCGGCCCTGGGGTGCTCGTCCCGGTCGATCACCGCGACCTCGCCGCCGCGCTCGGGCACCTCGACCGGCACGATCTCCTCGGCAAACCGTCCGTCGTTCTGAGCCGCCACGGCACGCCGGTGCGACTGCAGTGCGAGTTCGTCCTGCGCCTGTCGTGAGATCCCGTACTCGGCACGGACGTTCTCGGCCGTCTCGAGCATCCCGCCGGGGACGGGGAAGCGCTCGCCGCCGGCGGTGACCCTGGCGCGGGCCAGCCGGTCGTGGAGAACGAGGCCGTCGGCGCGCGTACCCCAGCGGATCTCCGGCGAGTAATGCTCGACCTGGCTCATGCTTTCCGCGCCGCCGGCCAGCACGAGGTCGCTGACCCCGGTCTGCACCTGCATCACCGCGTAGGCGATCGCCTGCAGGCTCGAGCCGCAGCGCCGGTCGAGCTGAAGGCCGGTGGTCTGCACGGGCAGACCGGCGTCGAGCCCAGCGACGCGCCCGATCGCCGGCGCCTCGCCACTCGCGTAGCACTGGCCGAATACGACGTCGTCGACGGCCTCGGGATCGAGGCCGGTGCGCTCGAGCAGTCCTCGGATCACCGTCGCAGCGAGTTGCGAAGCCGGCACGCTCCGGAACACGCCGCCGTAGCGGCCGACGGGTGTCCGCACCGGCTCGCAGATCACGGTGTCGCGCAGCTCGGTCATCGGTGCGTTTCCTCGGCAACCTGCTGCTCGGCCCACCGCCGGAGCTCCGCCGTACGGATCTTGGTGCCGTTCGTTCCGGTCGTGACCGGGAACTCCTCGATGACGTTGATGTGGGCCGGGACTTTGAACGCCGCCAGGCGCTCCCGGCAGAACGCGATCAGCGACTCGCTCGAGGCCTGCGCGCCCTCCACCAGCTGCACATACGCCACCGCAAGTTCGGACCCCTCGCTCGACGGGACGCCCACGACCTTGGCGGTCGAGACGTCCGGATGCGAGGCCAGGAATCGTTCGATCTCGGCGGGCTCGACGAGGAATCCGCGCAGCCGCAATGCGTCCCCGGCCCGGCATACGTAGACGAACGCGCCTCGCTGCGCCAGGACGAATCCCAGGTCACCGGAGCGAAACCAGCCGTCGGCGGTGAATGCGTGCTTCGCGGCCGCCTGCTCGCCCAGATAGCCGCAGACGACGTTGTAGCCGCGGAACTGAAGCTCGCCCACGGCCTCGGGCGCGCAGGGCTCCCCGTGCTGCGGGTCGGCCGCCCGCACCTCGAGATCCTGCGAGACGACGATGCCGCCACCCCGCGCCCGCGACTCGAGGTCGAGCCCTTCCGGCCACACCGAGGTCAGCGAGAACAGCTCAGAGGAGCCGTACACGCCACTCACGTGCGCTCCGAACTCGCGCTCGGCCCACTCCACGATCTCCCGCGATCGCCCGGCGAAGTCGGCGATGCCGCCGCGACGAAACCGCGAGAGCGCGGGTCGGTCGCCCTCGCCCGTCGCCCGCCAGGCATCCATCAGCCGGCCGAACAGGTCATCGCCGCCCACGACATGGGTGACCCCTTGGGCGTCCATGTCGCCGAGCACGACCTCCGGCTTGAACACCGGCTCGAGCAGGCACGCGCCGCCCGCGCCCAGCATCGCCATCGCCGGATTGAAGCCAAACACCCCGGACAGCGGCAGCACCGCGAGGAAACGGTCGCCCGGGCGCATGCTCATCGCGCCTGCGACGGCGCGGCAATGGATGGCGACGCTCGCCTGGTCGTGGCCGGCAAGCTTCGGCATCCCCGTGGACCCCGAGGTGGTGAAGTAGTTGACCGGATCCGTGCGCTCGCCGGCGTTTTCGAGCTGAGCCGCGCCGCCGCCGCCGTCGCCCCGCTCATCCAACGCCGCCGGCCTCCAGGTCCTGCCCCCGACGTCGAACGCCTCCGCCTGCGCCCCGTCGCCACGTACGATCGCCACCCACGGAGCAGACCCGCCGCCGGCCGCCGAAGCCGCGGACCGGAGCCGGCCGGCGAAGTCGAGCTCGAGGAACTCGGCGGGCACCACCACCCCCACCGGGCGAGCCTGGTCAAGCAGGTGGGTGAGCTCGTGCACGCCGTAGCGCGTGTTGATCCCGAGCGCCGCGGCGCCGACCGCCGCCAGGGCGAACTCCCACACGACCGCCTCGCTCCAGTTCGGCAGCCACACGCCGACCACATCGCCCCGCCCGACGCCCCGCGAGCGCAACTCGCCGGCCAACCTGGCAACCGCGCCACCAACCTCTGCAAACGTGAGCGCGCGAACATGCTCGCCGTCGCGCTCGATCAACGCCGGCTGCTCACCGTGCCCCTCGATCGCCGCCGAGAGCAGATCGACCAGCGTCGTGGCCTCGGTGCCCGCCGCCGCGGTCATCAGTCGAAGCGGACGATGCGGCGCGCGAACCGCCACTCACCCTCCGACAGCTCCACCTGGTCCTCGTAAGCGCCGGTGTCGAGCACGCGCTCTCCCTGAGGATGCGAGACGAACACCACGTAGCAGCGGTGGAGCGCGGCCTGGTCGCCGGCGAACTCGACCAGGTGAGTGCTGGTGATATGACGCATCCGTCCGAACTGTTCGGTGGACGCACGCACGAACGCCTCGATCTCCTCGCGGCCGGCGTGCTCCCCACCTACCGCATCGACGAACACCCCGGCCGTGGTGAAGCACGCCGAGACGCCCGACGGATCCTCGGCGTCCCAGGCCATGTTGTAGCGGGCGACCAGCTCCTGGATGGCCAGCTTGTGCTCGAGGTTGTTCATGGTCCGCTCCTTATCGCTCGCTGCGCAGCACGGCAATCCGCGACGCCGCGATCGCCGCCGCCAAGACGCCGCCGTCGAACACCGGCGCCACCCAATCCGGCGCTCCGTTGAGCTCGAGCCCGCTCAGCCCGACCGCAACCAGCGCCACGGCGATCATCGTCCCGAACACGTTGAAGCGGCCGACCCTGATCGTCGTCGCGCCGAGGAATCCCGCGGCCAGCGCCGGCAGCAGGAAGCTCGTCCCGACGCCGGAGCTCGCCGAGCCGACGCGACCGAGGTACAGGACTCCGGCGATCCCGGCGAGCAGACCGGAGGCCGCAAACGACGAGACGACCAGTGCGCGAACCCTGAGTCCCATCAACTGGGCCGCCTCCTTGTTGAGCCCGGTCGAGATCACATATCTGCCCCCGGGTGTTCGCTCGGTCAGATACCACAGCACGACCGTGGCGATCACCGCGACGATCAGCAGGTTCGGGATTGGACCGGCGTTGCCCTGGGAGAACGACCGCAGGCCGGAGGGAATCCCGGTGAACAGAATCTGGCCGTTGGTCAGGTACAGCGACAGTCCTGACACCACGGAGCCGCTGGCCAGCGTGGCGATGAACGAGCTGACGCCGAGGTACGCGACCAGGCCGCCGTTGATCACCCCGATCGTGCCGGTGATCATCACCGTGATAATCGCGGCCAGCCAGAACGACCAGTGATCCTTGCCGACCAGCACGGCCACGAGCACCGAGGCGACCTCGAGATTCGCTCCCACAGACAGGTCGAACTCACCGACCATCAGCGGCAGGAGCGCGCCGAGGGCCAGAATCGCCGCGACGCTGTTGCTTCCGGCGACGATCTTGAAGTTCGAAAGCGTCGCGAAGCCATGGGTGGTCAGCGCGAAGATCACGATCAGCAGCACGAGCGTGATCAGGACGCCGTACCTGCCCCACCACGGGAGCTGCTGAGCACTTCGGGAGCGTGAGGCCGAGTCCGCCGGCCGCTCGCTCGCCGGTAGCTCGCGGGAGGACGTGATCGTCTCAGGCACGGCTCTTCACTCCTTCTGAGGTTGCGTGGCTTAGCCGGGTGACGTCTAGCGCGGAGCCCTTCAGCTCGGTGAGCAGCCGGCCCTCGTCGAGGATCAGAGCGCGATCGCAGAGCTCCACGATCTCCTCGCCGCTCGTGGTCATCACGACGACCGCCGCGCCCGCGGCGGCGGCCTCGCGGATCGACTGGTAGATCGCGTTGCGCGCGGGAACGTCAACGCCCTCGGTGGGCTCATCGAGGATCAGCACCGAAGGGTCGATCATCATCCACCGGGCGAGGATCGCCTTCTGCTGATTGCCGCCGCTCAGCCGATCCACCCGTAGCTCGGGGGCGGGGGGAACGATCGCGAAGCGCTCGATCGCCCCGCGGGCGAATGCGCGCTCACGCTGCGGGGAGAGGTGAAAGCGCGTTCCGATGCGCCGCAGCGAGGGCAGGGTCAGGTTCTCCTGGACGGTGCCCATCGGAAGGAGGCCCTGTCGCTGCCGGTCGGGCGGGATGTAGACCACTCCACCCGCGATCAGCGCGGCCGGCTCAATCGGTCCGTCGTAGCCTCCGTAACGGATCATCCCGGAAGTCGGCCGCTGCGCTCCGTACAGCAAGCGGGCCAGCTCGCTCTTGCCGCAGCCGGCCCGACCGGTGACGCCGACGATCTCACCGCGCCGGACCGAGAAGCTGAC
>DATFDC010000192.1:0-2520 GCA_035252415.1 Solirubrobacteraceae bacterium | reverse complement strand
GTGGGCCGGGCTGCGGATGGCGGCGGGCCGGACTCCACGGATCAGAACGCCTAGTAGAGGCGGTAAAGGCGGAAGGTGGTGTTGATGCGGCTCATCGTTGTTCCTTTCGGGTTTCCCTTCCGGCGGATCCGGTCGGGTGATTCGATGGCCACATGCTGCAGCTAAGCCCCCGGGGCGCACATCGGGCGGATGCCGGATCTGGTGGGCTGAAAATGGCGCCGCCGGGGGCTTATGGGCTCGCGAGGACCCGCCTTCTCAGGCTTAGAGCGCTCGCGAGCACCCGCGGTCTCAGGCTTACTCGGTGGCCATCGGCGGACCGACGACCTGAGTGCCGAGCCGGATCTGCTCGGCCATCACCGCGGGGATGTCGAACGGAACCGTGCCGGGCTCGGGAAGCGTCCGCTCACCGGCGGGGAAGCTGAGATTGCGGAACAACTGCTCGAACGCGCCCGGGGTCATGATCCCGAGCATCCGCGCCACTGGGCTCTTGACCCGGAACGTGTGCGGCACGCCGCGGGGCATGTACAGGCTCGTTCCCGGCCCGGCGAGGTGCCGCTCTCCGTCGATGTCGAACCAGGCCTCACCCTCGAGCACGAGAAAGACCTCGTCCTCGCGCGTGTGGATGTGCCGCGGCGGGCTGAAGCCCTCGGGCATCGTGGCCTGGAAGACCGACAGCTTGCCGTCGGTGGCCTCGGCGGGGACGTAGTGCTCCCACAGGCTGTTGCCGTACCAGCGCGCCTCGCTCTGGAGCGAGAGGTACGGCTGCTCGGTGGCCTGGCTGGGGAGGTCGGGGTTGATCCGGTCGGCCTGGTCGGCATCGGCGCGGGTCCGATCGATGGTTTGGGTGTGGTTGAGATTGCTCATGGCGCTGATCCTCGAGGCGCCGCGATTCCGCCGCTAATGATTTGATGTACATCGAATCCATTGCCGACGGTGGCGCTTGAGACGAGCATCCCCGCCATGCGAATCATTCGAATCGATCATGTATCTCTCGACGTACAGGACCGGCCGGCATCGCTGGCCTGGTACGAGACCGTGCTCGGTCTCACTCCCCACTCACGGCATTCGGTGCCCGACGAGCCGATCTTCCTCGGACCGGCCGGCGCGCAGTTCGGACTGTTCGCGGAGAGACCGCCCGGGCTTCGCCACATCGCGCTCGCGACCGACGCGCCGGGCCAGTCTCGCCTCGCCGAACGGCTCGATCGGCTCCACATCCCCTACCAATCCGAGCGGCATAGCGACAGCGACTCGATCTACTTCCGGGATCTGGATGGCGCGACACTCGAGGTGACCGTGCCGAGGCGCTGAGCAGCGTGGTGCGATTCGTCTTCTCCGTCGAGGATCTGGCGCTCACCCGTTTCGCGATCTCGCCGATGTGGGAGCTCGTGCGCTCGGTGGTGGCGCTGCGCGACCCGTCGCACGCAGCTCTGCACCTGCCCTGGCTCCGCTCGCTCAGCGGTCGCCTGGGTGGCTTGGGGCTCGAACGCCTCGCGGCGCTGAACCCGCCTCGCGGCTACACCCCGGACTTCCTCGTGCCGCTCCCGAGCGGCCCGCTCGGGGACATCGACGACGACCTCGACGCGCTGCGCGCGACCTCCATCGCCCACATCCGGGCCGACATGGCGCTGTTCGCCGGCCAGCACAAACGCGGGCCCGAGATCGCGGCGCCGTACCTCGCGCATCCACGTCGCGAGGTGCGGCGCCTCGCCGATCTGCTCGAGGGTTACTGGCGCCGTGCGCTCGAGCCGGTGTGGCCGCGAATCCGCGCGGTGCTCGACGCTGACATCGCCTACCGCGCGCGACGCCTCACCGCCGGCGGCCCGACGGCGCTGTTCGCCGACCTGAATCCGAGCGTGACCTGGCAACAGCCGTACCTCGATGTGCAGGTCCCGGCCCACGACACGACGTTCAACCTCGAGGGTCGCGGGCTGCTGCTCGTGCCATCGGCGTTTGCCACGCGTCCGGTGGTCAGCGACCGGGCCCCCTGGCTGCCCGGCGTCATCTATCCGGCGCGCGGGATCGCGACCCTGTGGCAGCAGGCGCCGGCGGCGCCCGGCGGGCTCGAGCGCCTGATCGGAGGCTCGCGGGCGACCATGCTCATCGACCTCGCCGCTCCCCGTTCGACCACCGAGCTCGCGGAGCGCCTGTCGCTCAGCCCCGCCACGGCGTCGCACCACCTCGCCGCCCTTCGCGACGCGGGCCTGGTCACCGGGCGGCGCGACGGGCGGTCGGTTCTCTACGCGCGCACGCCGCTGGGCGACGCGCTGGTCTCCGGAGAGCCGCTCTGAGCGAGGACCAGCACGCTGTAGGCCAGCACGGCGAAGCCGGCGATGACCAGCGAGCCGCTGAATCCGAACCACATGACGCACAGCGGCGCGAGCAGCGCCCCGGCCGCGATCCCGGCGATGTTGGCCGGCAGGACGAACCCATACGCGCGCGCGACCACGGCGCGGTCAAGCGAGCGCTGAAGGGTCGTGTCGGCGACCACCTCGGCGACGATCGAGCCGGCCCCGAACACGG
>DATFDC010000191.1:0-2120 GCA_035252415.1 Solirubrobacteraceae bacterium | reverse complement strand
CAGGAGGTATGCGATCAGCTTGCCGGCTGGGTGGCCGAGGGCATCCCCCGCGTCAAGATGAAGGTCGGGCGCGAACCGGACCGAGATCCCCACCGTGTCCGCGCCGCACGCGACGCGATCGGCCCCGACGCCGAGCTGTTCGTCGACGCCAACGGCGCCTACACCCGCAAGCAGGCGCTCGAGCTGGCCGAGCGGTTCCGCGGCGAGGCAGCGGTGAGCTGGTTCGAGGAGCCGGTGAGCTCGGATGACCTCGAAGGGCTTCGCCTGGTGCGCGACCGCGCGCCGGCCGGGATGGAGATCGCCGCCGGCGAATATGGTTACGACGCGCCGTACTTCCTGCGGATGCTCGACGCGGGAGCCGTCGATGTCCTCCAAGCGGACGTCACCCGGTGCGCCGGGATCACCGAGCTGCTGCGGATCGACGGGTTGTGCCGCGCCCACGGCCTGCCCCTGTCACTTCACTGCGGACCGGCGATCCACCTGCATCCAGGGCTGGCGCTCGAGCGGCTCGTCCACCTCGAGTACTTCCACGATCACGTCCGGATCGAGCACATGCTGTTCGACGGCGTGGTCGAACCCGTGCAGGGAGCCCTGGTGCCCGATCTGGAGCGGGCCGGGATCGGGCTCGAGCTCAAGCGAGCGGAGGCGGAGCGCTATGCGGCTTGACGTTCCTCTGGTTCGGCGGACGAGTCCGCCCGAGCGCGCGGCCACGCGGTGGTGGCGCAACTTCCGCAGCGGCCGCATGCAGTGCACGCTCGCCGCGGCCACCGCGTTCAGCGCGCTGCCGCTCGGGGTCGAGATCTACTTCGAGCACTTCCGTGGGTCGTTCGGCGACAAGTGGATGTGGACCCCGGTGGCGCTGTCGCCGGCCCTCACCGCCGCCGGCATAGCGGGTATCCGCTCCGAGCGCGCGGCCAAGACCGTGCTTCCGGCGGTGTCCGCCCTGTATTGCCTGGACGGCCTGATCGGCGTCGTCACGCACGTGCGCGGGGTGGCGCGCAAGCCAGGCGGGTTCGACGAACCGCTGTTCAACATCGTGATGGGGCCGCCGCTGCTCGCGCCCGGCTCGCTGGCGCTGGTCGGCGGCATGGGCCTGGCCGCGGCCGTGCTCGGCCGCGAGCGCTGAACACATGGCCGGACGCGACTTCAGCAGCGCCGGGCATCTCCCGAACCTGCGCGAGGGTGGGCAGCCGGCCGATCCCGACGAGCTGCCTCGCCAGCGAAACGGCGTCACGCCGCAGATGCACGGGCGCTATCCCGACTACAACGTGCTCGACGAGGCCGACCACTGGGACGAGACGACCCGGCGCCTGGTGTTCGAGCGCGTGGAGAGCACTCCGTCGATCCGCTTCTTCACGAAGGCCGAGGCGGACACGCTGGGGATCTTCTGCGACCTGGTCATGGCGCAGGACCGCGAGCCGAAGATCCCGGTGCTGAACATGGTCGACGCCAAGCTGTTCGAAGGGCAGCTCGACGGCTTCCACTACGCCGACATGCCCGACGACCGCGAGACGTGGCGCCGGCTGGCGCTCGGCCTCGACGCCGCGACGCGCCAGCACGGCTCGCCTGACTTCGCCGGCGCGTCAGAGGACGTGCAGATGCGCGTGATTGACGCCCTGGCCAAGGGCACGCTGCACGGTGAGGTGTGGGACGAGATGCCGCCGAGCAAGACCTGGAAGGTCGTGAGCCGAGCCATCCTCAGCGCCTTCTACTCCCATCCGTGGGCGTGGAACGAGATCGGCTTCGGCGGTCCCGCCTACCCGCGTGGCTACGCCCGGTTCGGCATGGGCCAGCGCGAGAGCTGGGAGGGAGCGCCCGCGTTCGACCGCGATCCGGTCGAGGACACCGAGCAGCGCGGAGTGCAAGGGACATGAGCCGCCGCTATGAGATGCGCACCCTCCTGCGGGGAGCGCTCCGCCCACCCGAGAACGACTCCGCGTTCCTGCTCGACGTCCACCGCCGCGCGGTCCCGACCGAGCGAATGGCCCGTTACGACGACTCCTACTCGGTCGACCTGGTGATCGTCGGCGCCGGCGCCGGCGGCGGGACGCTGGCGCAGCGGTTGGCCCGCCGTGGCTGGAAGGTGGTCGTGCTCGAATCCGGGCCGTTCTGGGATCCGG
>DATFDC010000190.1:0-12058 GCA_035252415.1 Solirubrobacteraceae bacterium | reverse complement strand
CTCGGGGCGCACCCTTGACGGCCCGGACCCGAACCGGCCGTCGGCAGGCTTCAGTTCGTCAGGAATGTGGAGGATTGTCTCGGCCTGGCTCATCGGACCTCTCTTTCAAGGTAAAGAACTGCCCGGCTGGGAGCGGTCTATTCCTGAAACTCGGTGTCGATCCAGTCCATCATCGAGCGCAGCTCCTTGCCCTCGCGCTCGACCTGATGGTCGGCCTGCTCCTCGCGCATGCGCTTGAAGTTCTCCTGGCCGGCCCGGTTCTCGGCGATCCACTCGCGCGCGAAGTCGCCCGACTGGATCTCGTTCAACAGCTGCTTCATGGCCTCGCGCGACTCGGCGCCGATCACGCGCTTGCCGCGGGTCATGTCGCCGTACTCGGCCGTATTAGATATCGAATATCGCATCCCGGCGATGCCCTTCTCGTACATCAGATCAACTATCAACTTGAGCTCGTGCAGGACCTCGAAGTAGGCCAGCCGCGGGTCGTAGCCCGCCTCGGTGAGCGTCTCGTAGCCGGCTCGCACCAATTCCGTGACTCCGCCACACAGCACCGCTTGCTCGCCGAACAGATCGGTCTCGGTCTCGTCCTTGAACGTGGTCTCGATCACGCCCCCCCGAGTGCAGCCGATCCCCTTGGCGTAGGCCAGCGCGAGGTTCAGGGCGTTCCCGCTCGGGTCCTGCTGCACCGCCACGAGCCCTGGCACCCCGGACCCCTCGAGGTACTGCCGGCGAACCAGGTGACCCGGCCCCTTGGGCGCGACCAGCGCCACGTCGACATCCGGCGGCGGGACCACCTCGCCGTAGTGGATCGAGAACCCGTGGCCGAACATCACCAGGTTGCCCGCGGCGACTCCGTCGCGCACGCCGGACTCCCACACGCTGCGGTGCAGCTCATCCGGCACCAGCATCATCACGATGTCGCCCTCACTGGCGGCATCGGCGGGCTCGGCCACGCGCAGGCCGTGCTCCTTGGCCTTGGCCACGCTGGCGGACGCGGGCCGCAGCCCGACCACCACCGAGACGCCCGAGTCCTTGAGGTTCAGTGAGTGCGCGTGCCCCTGCGAGCCGTAGCCGATGATGGCCACGGTCTTGCCGTCCAGGAGCGAGAGATCAGCGTCTTTGTCGTAGAACATCGGCCCGGAGCGTACAGAGGTACGACTCCGGGCCGAGGTCCGGCCACACGATCACACGATCAGATCATCCGCCGCCGCCGAACTGGCGCTCGAGCGAGAGCACGTTCTGGACATAACGCTGGGTGTCCGGATACATCCCGTGCTGCTGAACCGACGGGAGGCCCTGGTAGTAGCCCGCCGCCGCCATCGCGGCGTCGCCGCCGGTGGCGCCGAGCAGCGAGTGCAGCATGAGGACGCCGCCGCGCACGTTGTCGGCAGCGGAGGCCGGCGCCAGGGGCGGGCCACCGGTGTCGAGCGTGTTCTGGATCCACTGCCAGGTTCCGGGCAGGATCTGCATCACGCCGCGCGCGTCGGCGCTCGAGACCAGATCGTTGTTGAAGCCGCTCTCCTGCCAGGCGATCGCGGCGGCCAGCGACGCCGGCACGCCGTTCTGCGCGGCGATCGAGCCGATCTGAGGCGCGGTGACTCGCTCGGGTGTCGGGTAGGGCGGGTCGGTCGGAGTTCCCTCGGCGGCCGTCCCGACCGGCTGGGAGGTCGCGGCCGACGCCGAGGAGACCGACGAGACCACGGCTGGGCTCCCCGAGAGGTGAAGCACGGTGCCCGAGACCAGCACGCGGTTCGGATCAATGCCGTTGGCGGCGGCCAGAGACCGCATGCTCAGGCCCGCGCGGGTGGCGATCGCGGTCAGAGTGTCGCCGGGCTGCACCACGTAGGCCCCCGAAGAGCTCGAGCTCGTGCTCACCGGCACGGTGGTGCTCACCGGCACCATCGCCGCGCCTCCGGACAGGCGCAGCACGGTGCCCGAGATCAGCACTCCGTTCGCATCGAGGCCGTTGGCCGCGGCCAGCGAGTCCGGGCTCAGGCCGGCCCGGGAGGCGATCCCGGTCAGCGTGTCTCCGGGCTGGACCACGTAGGCGCCTCCACTGCTCGCGGGCGCCGCGGACGCGGTCGAGCCGACGTCATCGGCGTCGTTGTCGCCGTCCCCGGTAGACGAGGCGGCCGCCGTCGAGCTCGCACCCGACGAGCTCGCGACCGCGGTCCCGGATCCTTGCGGGGGGATCTGCAGGGTCGATCCGGTCACCAGCTGAGTGGTCGGAGACAGTCCGTTGGCGGCGGCGAGCTGGTCGACGGTGAGGCCGTCGGTGGCGGCGATCGAGAACAGCGACTCGCCGGGTGCGACGACGTGGACGAAGTAGGCGGAGGCCGTTGCGGGCACCAGGAGCAACGCGCCGGCCAGGGCAGTAATCAGCAGAGAAAGTCGCAAACGCATGGGCCCCAGTGTCGTCAAGACCGGGGTCAACCGGAATCACTGCAACCGGCCTTGCTTCCTGCAAGTCCGCGTTCAGGTGTTTGGTAGGCCGTGACTCTTACGCGTCGGCCGCGGCGACCAGCGAGCGGCCGGTGAAGCTCACCGACCCGTCCGGGGCGGTGTATGGCTGGGCGAGGGACGCGATGCTCTGGACCACCTCCGCGCGCTGGGACTCCGACAGCGGGTCGAACGTCTGACCGAAGAAGCTCGAGATCTCGCGGGTCTCGGCGATGTACTCCTCCACGCCTGCGAATGCCCGGGGCGTCGGCACCGAATCGACGACCGGATCGACGAACCCTGCCGACTCGAGCAGGTCCTGCAGCCGCCCCGGCGCGGACAGGATGAACATGCCCGGCACGTCGGGATCGGGAGGCTCGATGTGCCCGAGCTCGACCATCGCCCGCGTGGGAATCGTGGCCCAATCGTTGAATGAAGGCTCGTCCCAGGCGGCGAGCGCTACGCGTCCGCCCGGCCGCAGCACCCGGCGCACCTCGCGCAGCGCGGCCTCGGGATCGATCGTGAACATCAATCCCCACTTGCACAGCACGGCGTCGACGCTGGCCGTGTCGAGGTCGATCCACTCGAGCTCGATCCGCTTGAACTCGACGTTCGAGATCCCGAGCTGAGCCGCCCGGCCGCGGGCCACCTCGAGCATGTTCTCCGTCGCGTCGGTGGACAGCAGCGTCCCGCCCGGCTGGATCAGCTCGGCCGCGAGGAACCCGGTGTCCCCCGGTCCAGCCGCGAGCTCGAGCACCCGCTGTCCCGGCTGCAGTCCGGCGTGGTCGATCATCCAACTCGATACGGGCATCCCGAACTCGCGCATGCGCTCGGCGTGCTTGCCCCAGCCGGTCGCGGCATGCTCCCAGCGGTCGAGGATCTCGGACCGAAGCTCGTCGGGATCCGAGGCGGCCACGTCTACTTCCCGCCCTCGTTGGACGTCCGCTCGGCCACCCGGCGCGTGATCTCCTCGAACGCGCCCTCGAGCCGGGCGCGCAGACGTCGCTGGAAGATCGCCATCAGCGCCTCGGACGCCACGGGTCCGAGCCGCTCGACTGCTTGCTCCATCTCCGGCCAGCGCTCCGCCGGCATGTCTGCCTGCGCGAACGGCTTCCAGACCTCGTGCACGAACAACTCCACCAGCGACCGCGAGACCGAGTCGCAGTGTCGGTCGATGTCCTCGAGCACGGCCAGCGCGCTGCGCAGCGAGATTCCGCGGCCCCCGATCTCCTCGGCGATGGCCAGCAGTGACGGGCTCGGGACCTGATAGCGCCCGTCGGCCGTCGGGACGAGCACGCCCAGCCGTTCGGCTTCGGCCAGCACCTCGGGCGCCTCCTGCGCGCTGACCCGAAAGCGTTGACCGAGCTCCTCGAGCGTGAGGGTCTGGCCGCGCTCCGGCGTCGCCACCGCACTCAAAGCCTGGCCGAAGCGCTGCAGCCGCTCCGCGGTGCCCTGGGTGTCGTCGATCAGCCGCTTGATCGCTCCCAGGTTGAACCCGTCCTCCTGAAGGTCGCGGATCAGCCGCAGCTGCTCGACGTGCTCCGGGCCGTAGTAGCCGACCCGCGCACGCACCTCGGGCGGATCGAGCAGGCCCCGAGCCTGGTGGGCGCGGATGTTGCGCACGGTCATCCCCGACTCGGCCGCCAGCTGCTCGATCGTCAGCTGGTTGGGCGACTCGGAGGACGGCGCGTAACCGGGTGCGGAAGACACGCCCCGATTAAAGCTGGCGCCGCAGCAGCTTGCCCGACGGTGTCCGCGGGAGCCCCTCGGCGAACTCGACCGCCTTGGGGACCTTGAAGCCGGCCAGCCGGGCCGCGCAATGCGCCCGGAGCTCGTCTGGCGCGACCTCGAGACCGTCGAGCAGGACCACGGTGGCCACCACCGCCTCCCCCCACTCCGGGTCCGACCGCGGATGCACCGCCGCATCGGCCACCGCCGGATGTTCGAGCAGCACCGCCTCGACCTCGGCCGGCGCCACGTTCTCTCCCCCGCTCACGATCGTGTCGGATTTCCGGCCGATGATCTCGAGGCGGCCTCGCTCGTCGAACCGCCCGAGATCGCCGGTGTGCAGCCACCCGTCCTCCGACACGGCCCCGGCCGAGACGATCGGGCCGCGGACCAGGACCTCGGAGTCATCCCCAACCCGCATGTCGACCCCGGACAGCGGCCAGCCGAACGTGGCGATCTGCGAGCACGCCTCGGTCATCCCATAGGTCGGCGCCACCGGCACCCCCGCGGCCGACGCCTTCTCGAGCAGGGCCGGCGCGATCGGCCCGCCGCCCAGCAGTGCCCAGCGAAGCGTGGGTGGCCGCGCCAGGCCCGCGTCGAGCAGCCGGGCCAGCATCGTCGGCACCAACGAGACCAGCGTGACCCGCCGATTCCGGTCCATCAACTCGGAAAGCACCGCCTCGGTCTCGAACCGGCCGTGGAGGACGGCCGTGGTGGCGTAGATCGCGCTGCGGATCGGGATCGACAGCCCGCCCACGTGGGTCAAGGGCATCGGGCAGAGCCAGCGCTCAGCCGGGTCCAGCCCGAGCGCCACCGCGGATCCGAGCGCGCTGGCCAGGAAGTTCGCGCGGCTCAGGACCACCGGCTTGGGCGCGGCCGTGGTGCCGGAGGTATGCATCACCGCCACGGGGGCCTCGCCGCCAGGCGGTCCATCGATCTCGGCGCTCGCCCGTCGCAATGCCTGCTCGGGCGCGCTCAGCCGCAGGTCGATCGGCACCACCGCGGCGCCGGCCAGCAGGCACGCGTGCAGGTCGACGACGAACTCCTCGACCGCCGGGGCGTCCAGCGCGACCCGGCGCGCGCGGATCGCGCCAGCCCTGGCGCATGCGGCGTCGCGGAGCTCGGCGTAGCTCAAGCTCCGCTCCGGCCCCTCGACCGCGATTCGATCCGGCTGCCTGGCCGCGGCGGCTTCGATCCAGGTCTTCACGATCCGACACGGTAGTCTCGCGCGGGTGCCAACGACCTGGAAGCCCGCCGCCGAGTACGAGGACATCCGCTACGAGATCGGAGCCAACGACGCCGTCGGCATCGCCAAGATCACGATCAACCGCCCGGAGGTGCACAACGCCTTCCGCCCCGAGACCGTGGTCGAGCTGGCCGACGCGTTCACCCGCGCGCGTGAGGACCAGGACGTCGGCGTGATCATCCTGACCGGCGAGGGGCCGAACGCGTTCTGCTCCGGAGGAGATCAGCGCGTGCGCGGCCAACGGGGCGGGTACGTGACCGGCGTCGATCCGGCGCAGGCCGGTCGGCACGAGGCGGTCGGGCGGTTCGAGGTCACCGACCTGCACATCCAGATCCGCCGGCTGCCCAAGCCGGTCGTGGCGATGGTGGCCGGCTATGCGGTCGGCGGCGGGCACGTGCTGCACGTGGTCTGCGACCTGACCATCGCGGCCGACAACGCTCGCTTCGGCCAGGCCGGGCCGCGCGTCGGCTCGTTCGACGGCGGCTTCGGCGCCACCGTGCTCTCGCGTCTGGTCGGACCCAAGAAGGCCAAGGAGATCTGGTTCCTGTGCCGGCAGTACAGCGCCGAGGAGGCCCTGCAGATGGGCCTGATCAATACGGTGGTCCCGCTCGAGCAGCTCGAGCAGGAGACCGTGCAGTGGTGCCGCGAGATGCTCGCCATGTCCCCGTTCGCGCTGCGCATGCTCAAGGCGAGCTTCAACGCCGACGAGGACGGCCTGGCCGGCATCCAGCAGCTCGCCCACGACGCCAATCTCCTCTTCTACATGAGCGAGGAGGCCCAGGAGGGGCGTAATGCCTACCTCGAGAAGCGCAAGCCGGACTTCTCGAAGTTCCCTCGCCGGGCGTGAGGTGATGGCGACGACACGGGCGGTCACGCGCCCGAGCGGGGTGCGCATCTGGCTGATGGCGGCGCGGGTGCGAACGCTGCCCGCCGCCGTGGCCCCGGTGCTGGTCGGCACGGCCCTGGCCGGCTACCTGCACGTGTTCCATCCGCTGCGCTTCCTTGCCGCGCTGATCGGGGCGATGTTCATCCAGATCGGCACGAACCTGTCCAACGACTACTCCGACGCCCGGCGGGGCGCGGACACCGAGGACCGGCTCGGACCTGTGCGGGTCACCGCCGGCGGACTCGTCCCACCCCGCCAGGTGCTGATCGCGACCTATCTGACCTTCGGGATCGCGGTTCTGGCCGGCGTCTACCTGATCGTCGTGGCGGGCTGGCAGCTGCTGCTCGTCGGCGCCGCCTCGATCCTGGCCGGGGTCCTCTATACGGGCGGCCCCCGGCCGTACGGCTACGAAGGCTTGGGCGAGCTGTTCGTGTTCCTGTTCTTCGGGATCGTCGCGGTGGCCGGGTCCTACTTCGTCCAGGTCAAGCACCTCGACTGGGAGGCCTTCGCGCTGGCCGTGCCGGTCGGGCTGATCGCCGCCGGGCTGCTGATGGTCAACAACGTGCGCGACATCGACACCGACCGGCGCGCCGGCAAGCGCACGCTTGCGGTCCGCATCGGCCGCCCGCGGGCGCGCATCCTGTTCGCCGCCACGATCTACCTGGCCTACCTGCTCACGCCGGTGACCTGGATCTTCGGCCCCTTGACGCCGTGGCTGTTCTTGCCGTGGCTGACCCTCCCGGTCGCCGCCCGGGTTGTGCGGATCGTGCGCAACCACACCGACGGCGCGTCGCTCAACGGCGCGCTCGCCCAGACCGGTCTGCTCCAGCTGACCTTCTGCACGCTGCTGGCTGCGGGCTTGCTCCTCAGCCAGTGAGGCTCGAGATCGAGTTGATCAGGGCGCGCTTGCGCGCGCCGTTTGTCTCCGCTCGGGGATCCCTGGAGGACCGCCCGCTCGTGCTTGTGCGCGCCGAGGACGACGATGGCTTCGTCGGCCTCGGCGAGTCCGCGCCCCTGGCCGACTATCACGGCGTGAACGCCGAGGACGTGCTCGAGGCACTCGAGGCGGCCCGGGACATCCTGGGCGGCGCCCCCCACGGCGGCTTGCCGGATGACCGGCTCTCCGAATGGCGCCGGATGGCCGTCGTCCCCGCCGTGGCGGCGGTCGACATGGCCCTCTGGGACCTCGAGGGCAGACGCAGCGGGGAGCCGCTGTGGCAGCTCCTGGGCGCGCGCGCCGCCCCCGCGGTCGAGGTCAACTACACGATCGCGGCGGCCGATCGCGCCGGTGCCGCATCCGAGGCGAGTGCCGCTCGCGCCGCCGGCTTCCGCTGCGTCAAGCTCAAGGTCGGCCTCGGCGACGACGCCGGGCGGGTCGCGGCGGTGCGCGCCGTCCTGGGACCGGACGTCGCGATCCGGCTCGACGCGAACGGCGCCTGGACGGTCGACGAGGCGGTCGCGATGCTGCGCGCGCTCGCCCCGGCCGGAATCGAGCTATGCGAGGAGGCGGTCCACGGCCTCGAGCAGACCCGCGACGTGGCCGCCGCAGTCCCCGGCGTGGCCCTCGCCCTCGACGAGACCGCCTCTGGAGCCGAGGCCCTGGAGGATCAGGTCTGCCAGGCGGTATGTCTGAAGGTCGCCGCGTTCGGCGGGATCACCGGACTCCTCGACGCCGCTCGCGCGGCCCGAGCCGCCGGCTACGAGGTCTACCTCGCCTCGACGCTAGACGGCCCCCTGGGAATCGCCGCCGCGCTGCACGCCGCGGCGGCCATCCGCCCGGATCACTTCTGCGGCCTGTCCACGCTTGGGCTGTTCGCCGATCGAGAGGACCTCTTCCCGCCCCGCGGGGGCCGGATCGAGGTCCCGCGCGGCGCGGGCCTGGGCGACGGGCTAGCCGACTGGTACCGGCACGTCTAGCGACGCCTCCCGGAACGTGACGGACGTCACGCTTGGAGCCTTCGCAGCCCGGGTACAACCCGCGAGCCGAGAAATTTTTGGCCGGTAGGGCTAAAGGCCGAGGCTCAGTTGCCGACGATGATGCCTAACAGAGCCGACCGCTCGACAGGAGAACGAACATGAGTCCTGAACGTTCCAACGCGTACCGCCGGGTGATGAAGACCCTCGAGGACTTGGGACCGAGCAAGCTGCTCGAGACCGAGCAGCAGCGGATTCGCTACGCCGCCGACAACCTGATCTTCGCCGGCGACCTGTCGAACGACCTCGAGGCCCAGGAGGCCCTGGCCGACGTCGAGGCCCTGTGCGCCGCGCTGGTCGAGAGCGGGCGGTGGGAGCAGTCCACGGCCGGCCGTCTGGCCGCCGACGTTTACGAGTGCGGGCCGGTCTCGCCGGTCATCCTCCAAGCCGCTTAGCTTTCATCTCTTGATATCTCGGACGGGGGGTGATTTCTCCCGTCCCAGAGGCTCTGGGTAGCATTGGCCGCATGCCCACCCTCGTCAATGATCCGCAGCCCGTGGAGCTCACAAAGCTCATCGAGCGCCGCCGAGCGCTGGGCCAGGACATGTTCGATGAGGTGTGGGACGGAGTCCTGCACATGAACCCTGGGCCGGCAGGCGCCCATGGGCTGATCGAGCACCAACTCGTTGTCGTCCTCTCTCCTCTGGCCAAGCGGGCGGGCCTCATCAGCATCGGTCAGTTCAACCTGGGTGAAGGCCGCGACAACTTCCGGGTACCTGATATCGGCCTTCATCGCGCGTGGGAGGACCGCACCTTCTACCCAACCGCCGCGCTTGTGGTCGAGATCGTCTCGCCGGGCGACGAGAGCTACCAGAAGTTCGATTTCTACGCGGCCCACGGCGTCGACGAGCTGCTGATCGTCGATCCCCAGCAGCACAGGGTCCACTGGTTCAGGCTCGTCGACGAGGAGTACCTGCCCGTCGAGCAAAGCGGCCTCATCGAGCTCGGCCCGGACGGGCTGGCTGCGCGGATCGACTGGCCCGAGTAGTCAACCGCCGGCGATCACCGCCGCCACCGCGTCGGGCGCCTCCAGGTGCACGGCATGCCCGGCTCCCGGAACTCGGACGACCTCGGCGTCCGGCAGCGCCACAGCCATCTCAGCCGCGATCGCGCCGAACTTCTCGTCGCGCTGGCCCACCACCAGCGCCACCGGCATTCTCACGCCGCCCAGCCGGTCCCACAGCGACGAGAGCGCGCCGGTCCCCAGTCCGCGCAGCGCTCTGGCCAACCCGGAGGGCTGGTTTCGCAGGCGATCGGCGTGGACGGCGGCAAGCACCTCGGGCGGCTGTCCGGCCAGCACCGGGGTCTGCGCCCACCGCCGAGCGAACGCCTCGATGCTCGAGCGCTCGATCTCGTCGGCCAGCCGTTCGTCGGAGGCACGCCGCGCCGCGCGCTCCTCGGCATCGCCCAGACCCGGGCTCGCGCCGATCAGCACCAGCCGATCGATTCTGGCGCCGAAAGCCAGTGCAGCGTGCAGAGCGATCCGTCCTCCCATCGAGTACCCGACCAGCGTGAACCGCTCCGGCGCCAGCCGGGCGAGGTCGCCGAGCACCGCGGGGAGCGTGACGGGCTCGAGCTCCGACGACGCGCCATGGCCCCGGATGTCGGGCGCGAACGCGCGATAGCGTTCCCCGAGCGCCGCGACCACGGGGTCCCAGCTCGCCCCGGTGTGGGTGAAGCCATGCAGGAAGACGACGTCGCGCGCCATCGCAGCCGAGATCATGACCGCCACCGACACCTACCTGCTGCTGCGCGCGTTCTGCGACGAGCTCGCGCGCTGCGGGATGGAGCATGCCTGCACCGCCCCCGGGTCGCGCAACACGCCCCTCGTCCTCTCACTTGTACGCGATGGCCGCATCCGGTGCTGGTCGCACCTCGACGAGCGCTGCGCCGGGTTCTTCGCCCTCGGCGCGGCCAAGCGCTCGGGCCGCCCGGTCGCGGTCACCTGCACGTCGGGAACAGCAGCGGCCAACCTCGCCTCGTCGGTGATCGAGGCCCGCCACGCGCGGGTGCCGCTGATCGTGCTGACCGCTGACCGCCCCCCCGAGCTGCGCGAGGTCGGCGCCGGGCAGACGATCGATCAAGTCAAGCTCTACGGCGACGCGGTCAAGTGGTTCTTCGAGGTCGGCGTGGACACCGCGACGGGCGAGTCGCTGCGCTGGATCCGCACGCTGGCCTGTCGGGCCTACTGGACTGCGGCGCAAGGCCCCCCCGGCCCGGTTCACCTGAACTTCCCCCTGCGCGAGCCGCTTGTCCTCGAAGACGACGGGCCGTTGCCCGAGGACGCCAGCGGGCGGGATGGCAACCGGCCCTACGTCACCTTCGACGCGCCACCGCCGAGCGTCCGAAACGCCGGCCGCCACCCGTTCGGCCGGATCGTGATCGTGGCCGGCGCCGAACGCGACCCCGCGGCCGCCAACGAACTGGCCGACTTCGCGGCTCGAGCCGGCATCCCGCTGCTCGCCGATCCGCTGTCGGGCTCACGACACGGCGCCGGCGCCATCGCCCACTACGACCTCCTGCTCCGCGACCCGCAGTTCGCCGAGACACACCGCCCGGAGTTCGTGATCCGCACCGGGGACCTCCCCACCTCCAAGCCGCTGCGGGCGTGGCTGGCCGGGCTCGACGCTGCCCAGATCGCCGTCGACCCCGACCTCGCCTGGCATGATCCGAACGCGGTCACCGGGCTGCGCGTGCACGCCCCCACGCGGGCGCTGCTCGACGGCCTACGCGCCGGCGACGTCATCCCCGCCGACCCGGAGTGGTTGGCCTCGTGGCGGGCCGCCGACGACGCGGCCGCCGAGGCCCTGACGACCGCGCTCGGCGACGAGTTGTCCGAGCCGCTCGTGGCGAAGAGCCTCGGTGAATGGCTGGACGCGCGCGCCACCCTGTACGTGGCCTCCTCGATGCCGATCCGCGACGTGGAGCTGTATGTGCCGGCCCGCGAGGACGGCCCACGGGTCCTCTCGAACCGGGGAGCGAACGGGATCGACGGCACGGTCTCGAGCGCGTTCGGCGCGGCCGCGGCCGGCGACGGCCCGGTTGTCCTGCTGATCGGCGACGTCGCGCTCGCCCACGACATCGGCGGGCTGCTCGCCGCCCGCCGCCTGAAGCTTCCCCTGACGATCGTGTTGCTCAACAACGACGGCGGGGGGATCTTCCACTTCCTCCCGGTGTCCGGCGAGACCGACGCGTTCGAGGAGCACGTGGCCACCCCGCACGGCCTCGACTTCGCGCACGCCGCGTCGCTCTACGGCTGCGAGTTCCAGCGTCCGAGAACGATCGCCGAGCTCCGGGAGGCGGTGGAAGCCTCGGTCGCCCGCACCGGCACCACGATCATCGAGGTCCGCACCGACCGCATCGAGAACCTCGAGCTGCACCGCCGCGCCGCCGATGGCGCCCTGGCCTCAGTCCGCGCCCTGCGCGGCTAACTTGGAGACGAATCGATGCCCGAGACACCGGACAGTCAAGGCGTCACGCGCCATCGCGCCACGGATCCAGAGGCTTTCCACGCCGCAGTTCGTCATCAGACGAACGCTGTGGTTGAGGCACACGGGCACCATCCGCATCGCGGTTACACCCCGGCGGCCTGGCGGCACTACACCCGCCGTCGCGCATTGCTCGATCGAATGAAGAGCCTCCGGTTCGAGTCGGTACTCGACGTGGGATGCTCGGAGGGCTATTTCATGTCCGCCATCGCCGAGGCGCGCGGGGCCGAGGTGTGGGGGGTCGACCTGTCCGACCGCTCGGTGGCGGTCGCGGCGGCGAGGTACGGACTGCCGGTC
>DATFDC010000189.1:0-4599 GCA_035252415.1 Solirubrobacteraceae bacterium | reverse complement strand
GCCTCTGCGCTCCCCACTCGCGCCGCGCGCCCAGGCCGGCCAGCGCGAAGAAGTTCGCCAGTATGCGGGCGCCGTCCGGATGCTCGTCGCTGAAGCACTCGGGATGAAACTGCGTGCCCCACCAGCGACGGTGGGACACGGCGATCGCCTCCACCGCGCAGCCCGGGCTGCGCGCCAGCACCTCGACCTCCTCGGGCACCGCCATCACGTCCTCGGCGTGGTGCTCGTAGACGACGGGCGCCGACCCGAGTCCGTCGAACAGCGGGTCATCCCGGACAAGCTCCACCACTCCGAACCCGACCTCGGGTTCGGAGCGCGGCCCCACCTCCCCGCCGGCGAACATCACCTGAAGCTGCATGCCAGCGCAGATCCCGAGCACCGGTCCCGCGTAGCGCCTCACCCGATCGGCCAGACTCGCCAGCGCCTGGGGTGAATGCACCGACCACGGCTCGAACGACCCGCTCAGCACAACCGCGGCGGCGTCGTCCAGATCGGCCGGGTCGTCGTAGCGCCGGCTGCTCACCGCCACGCCGGCCAGTTCCTCGAGCCGCTGCCTGAGCTGTTCGTAGTGCTCCTCGCGGGCTGCCGTTATCGCGGGCGGATGCTCGGTGATCACGAACTCCACGCGGGCTGGTGTCATCGGCGCGAGCCTACTGTCCGGCTCGCCCGTACTCAATCGCTCGGTGTGATCACGCCGGCGTAGCGCTGCAGGTAGAGCGGCCAGCCGCCCTCGCCGTCGACCGCGTCGCGCATGCTCGGCCAACCCTCGCCGTGCCGGTCCAGATGCCGGTGCTCGAGTTCGACGCGGGTTCGATCCGGGCCCTCGGCGATAAAGCGCACCTCGACCTCGCTGGTCTTGGCGGGATCGGACTCGATCTGCCACTGCGGGCTGATGTCCCAGCTGAACACAAGCCGGTCGGGTGGCTCGAAGGCGAGTACCCGCGCCCATTGGAATTCGCTGCCGTCCACACCGCGATCGAACACCCGCCCGCCGGCCCGTGGCTCGAACACGGTTTCCGCGATCTCGACCCCGAGCATGTTGTGCTCGCGCGGCTTGATCCGGTCGAAGTCCTCGGTGAACACGCGGAACGCGCGCTCGATCGGCGCCTCGACCACGATCTGCGTGTGGATCGCGGTCGGCTCGGTCTGAATGCTCATCCGTCCTCCTCGGTTGGTTGTTCGACAATCGCCTTGTAGGCCGCGAGGGTCTTGCTCCAGAACTGCTCGAGCTCGCCGCGTAGCTGGGCCAGGCCGGCCGGATCGACCGCATAGATGCGATGCCGCCCCGCCTGGCGGTCGACCACGAGGCCGGCGCCCTTGAGCACCTTCAGGTGCTGCGACACCGCCGGCCGACTGACCGGCAGCCCGCGCGCGAGGTCGTTGACCGGGCTCGGCCCTTCGACCAGGCGTTCGAATATCGCCCGGCGGGTCGGGTCGCCCAGGGCCTCCCAAGGCGTTGCCTTCGCGTAAGCCTGCACTTACGTGTAAGTCTAGCCTTACACGTCGCTATGTCAATGCCGCCGGGGTCTAGACGGCGACGCCGGCCTCGAGCGGACGCAGTTCGTCCGCGTAGCTGACCGGCTCGCGACGCATCACGCCGTCGGCGTCGACCGAGTACTGGCCGAGGCGCCACAGCGGCGGCGAGTAGGCGTGAAGCGACACCGCCTCCTCGTTCTCGCCGGCCAGCCGGTGGATGTGCTCGGGGCCGAACGAGAACGACGCCCCAGCGTCGACGACCCGCGTGGCCGGGTCGCCCCCGATTCGCGGGCTCGACTCCCTGACCGTGCCGCGCACCACTCGCACCGCCCCCGAGGAGATGTCGTGGTCGTGCCAGCCGGTGTCGTCGCCCTGCTGCCAGCACAGCAACCACACATCGACGAACTCGTCGCGGTGCAGCGAGACGTAGTGGCGCTTGCCGCCCGCGAACGCGACGTGCTCTCGCCATCGCCCCGGCTCCTTCGCCAGCTCGTCGACCAGCGCCTGCAACTCGGCCCGGTCGAGGTTACGCGCAGGCAGCGACGGCCACATCATCGAGTACCTCCTTCGGTTTCGGATAGAGAAGTCGTCCGGGGTTGGCGCCGCGCAGCGCGTGAGTCGCGGCCGCGCCCAGGTCCAGGCGCACCGGGTCGGCGTAAGGCCGGTCGGATCCGTTCACCAGCGCGTCGATGCCGAGCACCCGGATCGTCGCGTCGACCGCACGTGTCCCGTACGAGGAGATCTCAAGGAACACTCCCGGGTCGACCGGGCTACGCCCGGCGGCGCGGGCCGCGAACCGCTCCCCGTGCAGCGGCGCCAATCCGGCCAGGATCGCGAAGCACACCCGCAGCCCCGGATGCCGCGGGCGCCCGTAGGCGCGAAACGCGAACCACGCGGCGTGCATCTGCTGGACGTAGGGCACGATCGCCGGCCACCACGCCGGCGCGCCGTCCGCCGAGGTCGCGGCTCCGGGATGAATCAGCAGCGGGCGGTTGGCCCCCTCCAGCACGTCGAGCAGCGACCGCACCCGGTCATAGGCGGCCGCGTCGAGCAGCGCCGTCGCCGGCAGTTGAAGGCCAACGAACCCCCGGTCGAGCTCCGCCTTCAGCGCCGGCGGGTCGATGTCGGTAAGGCACGCAGCGGCCCACCCGCCGAACGGCGCCGGCAACTCGAGCACGCCGTCGTGATACGCGGCCAGCAGGTCACGCGCCTCATCGGCCGGGAGACCTTCGATCCCGAGCGGGCTCGAGAGCGACACCAGGGCCAGATCGAGCCCGTCCCCGACCGCCTGCGCCACCCGGACATCGACGTCGTGATCGATGGGATCGACTCGGTAGTCGGGCTCGCCGGCCAACTCGAGCGTCCAGCCGCGCATGCGGGGCGGCCGGCGCCGCGCCCGCAGCGCCGCGATCAGCGCGCGCGGCCATAGGTGCTGGTGGACGTCGATGGCCGCCGGAGCGTATCCCCACGATCTTAACCGGTTCATTGAATCGGTTAAGTGAAGCGGTTCAGAACATCCTTGTCAACCGGGCCGACCGCCTTGGCATGATTACTCAGGGGCCACCCCCGTCCGGGGGCCATGGCCAAACCCGATCTGGCTAGCCATGAGCCCTCCCGTCAAGCGCACCACGATCCGGGATGTGGCCGATGCCGCCGGGGTATCGCCCGCCGCGGTGTCATACGCCCTGCGGGGGATTCAGGTCTCAGAGGAGACCCAGGAGCGGGTGCGCAGGGTGGCCAGCGACCTTGGCTATGAGGCCAACCCGATCGCCCGCGCTCTGGCCAGCGGCCGGACCGGGATGGTCGGGATCCTCGGGCCGTCGCTCGAGGATCTGTGGCAGCAGCGCCTGGTCGCCGAGGCGGGACGGGTGCTGCTGGCGCACGAGCACTACGCGCTGATCCTCGACGCCGGCGGCGACCCGATGCGCCAGCGGGTGCTCGCGACCCAGCTGCGCGACCAGCAGGTGGACGGACTGATCCTCTCGCCGGTCGATCCGTCCGACGCCTTCTGGTCCGAGCTCGCGGAGTCGGTGGCGATCGTCTCGATCGGCGATGCGCTGCCCGGCCGGGGTGCGGTCGGGGAGGTGCTGTTCGACAATCGCACCGGGGTCAGGAACGCCCTCGAGCACCTCCATGCCCTGGGGCACCGCCGGATCGCGGTGCTGCGCCCGCCCGGCTCGCCCACGAACGACCGCCCGGCCGAGATCTATGTGGGCGCGGAGGCCGAGCGCCTCGAACTCGACGTCGACGTGGTCAGCGCGCCGTACGAGTTGCAGAAGGCGACCGACGTCGCCCGCACCGTGCTGGCCGGCACTGGGCGGCCGAGCGCCGTGTTCTGCTTCTCGGATTCGATCGCCTATGGCGTCTACGCGGCGGCTCGCGAGCTCGAGCTGAGGATTCCGGGTGACCTGTCGGTGATCGGCTACGACGACCACCCGGTCTCGATCCTCCTCGCGCCACCGCTCACCAGCTTCTCCTGGGACACCGAGCGACTGGTCGACGTGGCCGTTGGCATGGTGCTGTCGGCGATCGACGGCCATCCGCGCCGTCGCCGGCGCGTGGTGATCGAGCCCAACCTGCGCGAACGCGCCTCCACCGCCCGCCGACGGCGCTGACCTACCTGCAATTCGCAGCAAATCGACCCGTTGCGCGCCGCCTCGGCGACATAAGCATGCTGACCATGCTTAGGTCGCGGCGACGGTGGCCGGACGGCCCGGTTTGGTGCGTTTTACATGGGGACACGACCGGCGTCGCCTACCCGAGGAACGAGATCAACTCGCGCGCCACCCCGACCGGGTCGTCGTAGGCCATCAGGAACCCGGTGGCCGGCAAGGTTCGCAGCTGGGCGGCGGGCAGCAGGTCCAGCGCCTCGTAGGCGCCGATGACCGGATGGGCGGGATCCTCGTCGGCCCAGAGCAGCAGCACCGGCACGTCGATCCGGGGGTAGGCGTCGAGCAGTTGGCGCTGGGGCTCGGACGGCCAGCGCCGGGCGAACTTGGCCCACGAGCGGGCGCGGTTGCCGTTGCCGGCGACATCGGCGAAAGCGTGCCGGAGCAGGTCGCGAGCGGCGGGATTGGCCTGCGCCGACAGGCGTTCGCCGACCGACGGCCGGAACACGAACGT
>DATFDC010000188.1:0-3010 GCA_035252415.1 Solirubrobacteraceae bacterium | reverse complement strand
GGCGAGGTCATGGTCAACGCCGACCTGGCCATGTACGCGGCCAAGACCTCGGGCCGGGACCGCGTCGTGGTGTACACGCCGTCCGAAGCGCGCAAGGCCCGCGCGATGGCCAAGCTGACCTGGTCGCAGCGCATCCAGGATGCGCTGAACCGCGACCGGTTCGTCCTCCATCTGCAGCCCATCCTCGAGCTCGCCACCGGGCAGATCAAGCACGGCGAGCTGCTGCTGCGGATGAAGGGCGACCGAGGCAAGCTGATCGCGCCGGGCGCCTTCCTCCCCGCGGCCGAGCGCTTTGGCCTGATCCACGCGATCGACCGCTGGGTGGTCCAGCGTGCGATCCAGCTGATGGCCGAGACCAACGGGGGCGGACCCCGCGTCGGCATCAATCTGAGCGGCGAGTCGATCGTCGGCGACCCGCTCCTGCTCGAGATGATCGAGCAGCAGCTCGAACACACCGCGATCGATCCGTCCAAGCTGATCTTCGAGGTGACCGAGACGGCGGCGATCGCCAACATGCCCGAGGCCACCGAGTTCGCCCAGGGCCTGACCAGCCTCGGCTGCAGCCTCGCGCTGGACGACTTCGGCACCGGGTTCGGCTCGTTCTACTACCTCAAGCACCTGCCGGTCAGCTACGTCAAGCTCGACGGCGAGTTCATCCAGAATCTCCCCCGCAGCGAGGTTGACGAGCATATGGTCAAGGCAATCGTCGGCGTCTCCCAGGCCCTCGGGATCAAGACCGTGGCCGAGTCAGTGGCCGACGAGGAGACAATCGGGCTACTGCACAAGCACCAGGTCGACTATGCCCAGGGCTTCTACGTCGGCAAGCCGGCGCCGCTGGGCGTGGCGCTGGCCGAGTCCGGCTGGCTCTCGCAGTCCGGCGGCCCGGCCCTGTAGTGGGAAGAAACTGCGTCCATGCTGAAGTTTCTTCCCGAGCGGCTCGACGCTAGCTGAGCCTTTCGATCAGCATCGCCTGGCCCATCCCGCCGGCCACGCACATCGACTCGATCCCGAGCGTGCCGTCCAGCGTGGTGAGACCGTTGATCAGCGTGGTCATGATCCGCGCGCCGGTCATCCCGAATGGGTGCCCGAGCGCGATCGCCCCGCCGAACGGGTTGAGCTTGTCATCGTGGATCCCAAGCTCGTCCTTGCAGGGCACGATCTGGGCCGCGAATGCCTCGTTGATCTCGACCACGTCGACGTCGTCGATCTTCACGCCGGCCTGCTTGAGCAGGGCCTGGATGGCTGGGATCGGGCCGAGGCCCATGATCTCGGGGCGGATCGCCGCCACGGTCGACGCGATGATCCGCGCCCTGGGCTTCAACCCGAGCCGCTTGGCCTTCTCCTCGGACATGACCAGGACCGCCGCCGCCCCGTCGTTCAGAGGACACGCGTTGCCGGCGGTGACCGTGCCGTTCTCGCGGAAGGCCGGCTTGAGCTTGCCGAGCACCTCCATGGTCGTTCCCGCCCGCGGCCCGTCGTCCTTGGTCACGACCGTGTCCGGCACCTCGATCTCGTTGCCCTCCTTGTCCTGATCGGTGTGCGCGGGCACGGGCACCGGGACGATCTCCGAATCGAAGTGGCCCGAGTCGCGCGCGTCGACCGCCCGGTTCTGCGAGATCACCGCCCACTCGTCCTGCTGCTCGCGCGTGACGTGACAGCGCTCGGCCACGTTCTCGGCGGTCAGTCCCATCGGGATGTACACGTCGTAGGCCGAGCCGTCCGATCCGTTCAGCCGCGGGTTCTTGGCCTCGTCGGTGATTCCGGCGCCCAGTCCGGCCCGGGAGACCGCCTCGACCCCGGCCGCGATGTACTGATCGCCCTCGCCGGACTTGATCGCGTGGAAGGCCATCCGGATCGTCTGCAGCGATGAGGCGCAGAAACGGTTGACCGTGCACGCCGGCACGTGGTGATCGATACCGGCCAGCAGCGCCGCGTTACGGCCGACGTTGTAGCCCTGCTCGCCCACCGAGGACGCCGCGCCCATCATCACGTCGACCGTCTCGGCGAAATCGACCTGCGGGTTGCGCTCGATCAGCGCGCGCAGCGGGATCGCGGCCAGCTCGTCGGCGCGGACGGTCTTGAGCGAGCCCTTGCCGGCTCGCCCGATCGGGGTACGGATGGCATCGACGATCACCGCCTCGGGCATGGCATCGCATCCTAGACGCCACACCCTTCCGGGCGCGTCGACACAAGCGCGCGCGGGTATGGACCGAGGATGCCCGATACCGAACAGGCGCCGCGCTATCGAGAGATCAGGCGACTGGGCGTCGGCGGAATGGCCACGGTGATGTTGGCCGAGGACACCGTGCTCGGTCGTCAGGTCGCCCTGAAGCGGGTCTACCGAACCGGCGACGGCCGCGACATGCTGCGCCTCAAGCGCGAGGCGATGGTCGGCGCGTCCCTGAACCACCCGAACCTCGTGTTCGTCTACGACGCCCAACTCCAGGACGACGGCGACGTGGTGATCGTCATGGAGTACGTCGAGGGCGAGACGCTGGCGGACGCGATCGGAGCCCGGGGCGCCCTCGCCCCGCCTGAAGCCATCCGCGTGCTTCGAGGTGTCGGCGCCGCGCTCGACGCAATCCACGACCGCGGCATCGTCCATCGGGACGTGAAACCGGCCAACGTGCTCCTCGGGCGCGATGGAACGGTCAAGCTCGCCGACCTCGGCGTCGCCGATGTAGTCGATCGCACCCGCATCACGACGCCCGATGGCCTGGTCGGCAGCTTCAGCTACATGGCGCCCGAGCAGCTCGACGGCGCCACGCCACGCCCCGCGATGGATGTGTACGCCCTCGCAGCGATGGCCTACGAGATGCTGGCCGGCGAGAAGGCGAGGCCGGAGTCCAACCCGCTCGCCCTCGCGCACGCGATCGCCACCCGGCCACCGCCCGACCTGCGCCGTGCCTGGCCGGCCGCACCGGCGGCTGCGGAAGCGCTGCTCCAGCGCGGTATGTCGTCCGATCCCGCCCAGCGGCCCGCCTCGGCCGGCGAGCTGGTGCGCCGACTC
>DATFDC010000187.1:0-15384 GCA_035252415.1 Solirubrobacteraceae bacterium | reverse complement strand
AAAGGAGTTGCTGGCGTGACAAAGACGACACTTTTGTGGCTGCGCCGGGATCTGCGCGTCCACGACCATCCCGCGCTCGAGGCCGCCCGAAGTCAGACCGATCACCTCGTGCCGGTGTTCTGCTTCGACGACCGGCTGCTTCACGGCCGGCACGGCTCCGGACCGCGCACCCAGTTCATGCTCGAGTGCCTGGCCGACCTCGACCGATCACTGCGGGCCCGCGGCAGCCGCCTCGTCATCCGTCACGGCCGCCCCGAGCAAGAGATCCCGAAGCTCGCGGCGGAACTCAACGCGTCCGCTGTCCACTTCACCGCCGACGTGAGCGCGTTCGCCCGGACCCGCGACCGACGAGTGAGCCAGGCACTTCACGTCCCCGTCCACGCGCATCCGGGGCTTTTCGCGGTCGACGACCTCGGCGCGATCCGCACCCAGGCCGATGCGCCGTACACGGTGTTCACGCCGTTTCATCGCGTGTGGCAGCGCACCGCCCGGCGGCCGGTGCACGGCTCGCCCCGCCGGCTTGCGCCGCTGCCGGAAGGCGTCGATCCCGGCGTGCTTCCGGATCTCACACGACTGGGTCTGCGCCAGGAGGTCGAGGACCCGATGCCGGGCGGCGAGAACCAGGCCCGAGAGCGTCTCAACCGATTCGTCGCCGACCGCGCCGCGGCCTACGCCGACACACGCGACCTGGTCGCCGAGGACGGCGCCTCGCGACTGTCGCCCTACCTGCACTTCGGGTGCCTGTCCCCGCGCGAGGTGGAGGAACGCGTTCCGAGCCGCGAATACCGCCGACAACTGTGCTGGCGCGACTTCTACGCCCACGTGCTCCTGCACTTCCCGCGCAACGCCCACTCCGAGTACCAGGAGCGCTATCGCGGCAGGATCCGGTGGAGCCGCGCGAGCAAGCTGTTCGAGGCGTGGTGCGATGGCCGGACCGGTTATCCGCTGGTGGATGCCGGCATGCGCCAGCTTCGCCGCGAGGGCTGGATGCACAACAGGGCCCGGCTCGTCGTCGGCTCGTTCCTGACCAAGGACCTCGGGATCGACTGGCGCTGGGGCGAGCGCTGGTTCATGCGGTTGCTGCTCGACGGCGACGAGGCGAGCAACAACGGCAACTGGCAGTGGATCGCCTCCGTCGGGGTCGACCCGCAGCCGGCCTTCCGGCGGGTATTCAACCCAGCACGGCAACAGGAACGCTTCGACCCCGACGGCGGGTATGTTCGCCGATACGTATCAGAGATAGACGATCGGAGCTACCCAGCCCCGATCGTTGATCACAGATCAGCCCGCCGGGAGGCGCTCGACCGTTACCGCCTCGCTCGGTAGCGCCGCGCGCGGGCGCTCTTCGGATATCGTTTTCGGCGGAGACGTCGCGGCGTGGGGCACTTCGAGTGGAGCAGAGCATCGTTTCTCGGCAGCCTCGTTCCGATGGTGATCGCGAACGGGGAGCGACGGTTCGTCGCGGCTAATCCCGCGGCCTGCCTGCTGCTGCGGCTGAGCGAAGAGGACGTCGTTCGCCTGCGCATCGATGACCTCACGCCGCCCGAGGCCCGGGAGAACATGGACGCGCTGTGGGAAGCGTTCCTGCGGGCCGGCGTGCAGGAGGGGACCTTCGAGCTGATGATGCCTGACGGGGCCCGGATCGAGGTCGAATACAGCGCGACCGCGAACGTCGAGCCGGGCCTGCACCTGTCGATCCTGATGTTCCCGGCCGGCGATCGCGCTCACCGCTCGGACCCCTCGCAAGCACGCCCGACGCTCACCGAGCGGGAGCGCGAGGTGCTCGGGATGGTGGCCGGCGGCCGCGGCACCTCATGGATCGCCGCGGAGCTCAACGTCTCGAGCTCGACCGTGGAGACGCACGTCCGTCATGTGCTCGAGAAGCTCGACGCGCGCAACCGCGCGCATGCGATCTCGCTCGGGTTGCAGCGGGGCGAGATCAGCCTGGACCTTGGGTCGGTCCATCCACGATATTGGGGATAGACGGAATGTGGCGGGGCGGCCACAATCGTCCCGGGGGCAACCCGTCCATGACCCGCTTCCGCTGACATCGCACTTCGACATCGTCTGGTTCCAGGATGGAGCCCGCGTCTACCTGCTGGTGTTCGGAGAGGTGGATCTCGCCAGCGCGCCGCACCTCGCAGACCAGGTGCGGCGCGCTGCGCAAACCGGCCTCGAGGTCATCGTCGACCTCGAGGGCACGACCTTCATGGACTGCGCGGGACTGGGTGCGCTGTTGGAGGCAAGCGCGGACGTAGGTCCGGCGAGGCTTTCAGTGACCCCAGGACCGCCGCAGGTACAGCGACTCTTCGAGCTCGCTGGAATCACCGGCCTGCTCCGCATTGCTCCGCGGCCGCTGACACTCGGCCGTAGAGCGGCATAGCGCCGCGCGGACAGGAAGTCGGGGCCGGGGGCGGCAACGGTTGCCCCCGGCCCCGGTACAGCACCTACCCCTCGCGGTCCCATGACCACCTCCTGCGGCTGCCTCAGTCGGCGTTGACCCGCAGCCGGCCTGACAGGCCGTCGCGCTATCGCCGGGCGGGGCGGCGTCCCCCGGTCCCGGCGTGCCGCCGGGCAGCGCGGCCGTTCCTCGGGTCGTACTCGTCGCAGCCCGGGGCAGCTAGGAGAAGATCCGCCCGCCGTTGACCAGGATGTTCTGGCCCGTGACGAAGTCCGACCCGTGGCCGACCAGGTACAGGATCGTGCCAATCAGGTCCTCGGGCACGGAGTCGCGCTTGATGCAGCGCCCGGCGGCGAGCAGCCCGGCCATCTCTGGCTGACGGCCGGCGTATTCGGCGTCGTGCGGGATGTAGTCAGGGCTGATCGTGTTCACGGTGATCCCGTAGTCGCCGAGCTCGCGCGCCAGGCCGCGGGTGAGGCCGATCACCGCGGCCTTGGAGGCAAGGTAGTGCAGGAAGAAAGGGATGCCGCTCGGTACGACCATCGACGCGGTGTTGATGATCTTGCCCGCGCCCTGGCGCTTCATCGGGGCGGCCGCCGCCACCGCGCACAGCCAGCTGCCGCGGACGTTGACCGCAAAGGCGCGGTCCCACTCCTCGTCGGTCAGCTCGTCGAACGGCTTCTTGTGGATTGCTGTGAAGTAAGCCGCGTTGTTGATCAGGACATCGACGCGCCCGAAGCGCTCGAGCGTGGTCCGGACCATTGCCTCGGTCGACGCGCGGTCCTGGACGTCGACCGGTACGGCGGCGGCGGTGCCGCCCGCCGCCGCCACCTCCTGCACGACGGAAGCGCCGTCGAGGAGATCGGCCACCATCACCCGGTAGCCCGCGTTCGCCAGCGCAAGCGCGTACGCCCGGCCGATCCCCCGGGCGGCGCCCGTGACGATCACGACCTCGTCAGCGGTCAACTGGGCCTCCGACCCGCAGATCGAGCGAGGAACACGCGTATCGCCTCGGCCAGCGCGTGCGGTTGCTCGACCGGGACGAGGTGGCCGCTCCCTTCCACCTCGACCAGCGATCCGTTCCGCGCGATTCCGATCATTCGGTCGGCTTCGGCCGCCGACAGGACCGGGCTCTCCGCCGCCCGGACGATCAGCACCGGCTGTTCGAGGGCGGCGAGCTCCACCCATCGCTGGTCGGCGCGGAACGGCCAGCGGGAGAGGAAGAAGCGGTCGTGCTTGCGGGCCAGCTTTCCGTCCGCCATCGGCCGGGTGCCGAACAGCGCCATCGCCTGGAGCATGCGATCGGCTGCGCGTGGGCTCAGCCGCCGTTCGGCCTCGAGTGCCTGACCCTGGTCTGGATACTCGCCGGATATGGGCGGCAGGTCCGTCTCCGACAAAGACGAAGCGGGTGCGATGTCGACCATGACCAGGCTGCTCACGAGCTCCGGGCACCTCGCGGCCAGACCCAGCCCCACCAGACCCCCCGAGGAAAAGCCCACGATGTCGGCGGCACCCTCACCCAACGCGCTCAGGACCGTCCGCACGTCGGATGCGTGGTCGTCGCTCGTGTACCGCGCCTCGGGCGACCATTGGCTCTCGCCGTAGCCGCGGAAGTCGAGCGCGAGCACGCGCCCGACGTCCGTGAGCCGCGGCGCCACGTCGTGCCACATCCAGCCGTGCCCGAGAATCCCATGCAGCAGCAGGATGAGCGGTCCCGTCCCGCCGAAGTCGAGCAGGTGCAGCCGCCGCTCGTCGACGTGCACGAACAGGTGGCGCACCGGCACAGACTCGAACACACCGTCCACACGGCTTGCCGGGGAGTCGAAGACCGCGGACGTCATCGCAGCCGCCTCACGCCTCGACTCGCCGGCGCCGCCGAGTCGCCGCGGCCTGGGAGAGCGCCACCGCGAAGAGCAGCGCGCCGCCGTCGAAATACTGCTGCACGTAGAACGCGGCACCCTGCTGCTGGAGCCCGGTGATCCCGGCCGCGAGGAAGTAGATCGCGATCACCGTGCCCCACACGTTGAACCGCCCGGGCCGGATCGAGGTCGCCCCGAGAAACGCACCCGCGAACGCGGGCAACAGGAACCCCGTTCCGACATCCGGATGGGCGGCGCCGAGAATCATCACCGACAGCACGCCGGCAACGCCGGACAGGCAGCCGGCACCGACGAACGCGCCCAGCGTCGTGCGCTCGACGTTGACGCCTGCCAGCAGCGCCGCTCGCGCATTGCCCCCCGTGGCGAACGCCGTCCGCCCCGAGCGTGTGTACTCCAGGCCGACCCACAACACGACCGCGATCACCAGCACATAGACGAACGGGAGCGGGACGCCGGCCAGATCGTTGCGCCCCAGGCGCAGGAAGCTCGACGGAACGGGGCCGAACACCTCCTGTCCCTGGGTGAGCCATTGCATCACGCCCAGCCCGATCGTGCCCGAGCCGAGCGTGGCGATGAACGCGTTGATACGCACGCGAACGACGAGCAGCCCGTTGATCAGGCCGTAGACGGCGCCGACCAGGACGGTCACCAGTGCGGCCGGGCCGGCCGGGACGTGATGCTGGATGATCAGCACGGCGCACACCGCTTGCGTGACCGCGAGCTGGGAGCCGATCGACAGGTCGAACTGACCGGCCACCAGCGGGAGCAGTGCGGCCAGGGCCATGATCGCGGTCACCGCCTGCGTCGCGCCGATCGTCTGCGCGTTGCGAACCGTGAGGAACACCCCGGGATCGGCCAGCGAGAAGCCCGCCACGACTGCCGCGAATGCCACCACGAGCGCATAGCGGGCGAGAAACCGCTGCGCGACGGCGCGCGTGGCTCCTTCGCCTGCGCCGGCCAGCGTCGAGGCGCCGCGCGGGGGAGAATCGGAGTCCCGCTCGAGGGCCCGGCGTTCGGTGGCGCTCATGCCGCCCTCCTCCGGATGCGGTAGCTCTCTGTCGCGACCCGCTCGGCGCTGAGCTCGGCGCCGCTCAGCACGCACCCGATCGCGCCGCCGTTCATCACAAGGACGCGATCGCATTGCTCGGCCACCTCGTGGAAGTCGCTCGACGCGTACACCACGCAGGCACCAGTGCCCGCAGCGCGCCGGATCAGCCGGTGCAGCTCCACTCGCGCGCCGACATCGACGCCAACCGTCGGGTCGTCCAGCACGAGCAGGCGCGGGCAGCGCGCGAGCGCTCTTGCCACGACGACCTTCTGCTGGTTGCCTCCGCTCAGGCTGGCCAGGAGGCGCTCCGGTTGGTCGTCCGGTCGCACCCGATACTGCTCGAGCAGGCGTCTGGCCTCACGGCGCTCCGCGCGCGGCCTGCGCCAGCGACCGCCGCCGGCGACCGCCGCGAGGAACAGGTTCTCCCGCACGGTCAGGTCGGGCGCAATGCCTTCGGCGACACGGTCTCCGGGCACGTATGCGCAGCCGGCGCGAGCCAGCCGGGCGGGATGGGCCAGGGGTAGCAGCTCGCCTTCGAGGCGCGCCTGCCCGGCACGGGGACGCTCGGCTCCGCCGAGCATCCGCGCCACCTCGCGAGCGCCGGACCCGATCAGGCCGGTCACGCCGACAACCTCGGCCCGCGCGACGTCGAACGAGATCGGCTCCGACAGCCCGCGACCCAGCAAGCCATCCACCCTCAATGCGGCAGCACCGTCGACCCGCTCTCGCTCGGGCTCGAGCTGCTCGACGGCGCGGCCGACGATCAACTCCACGAGCCGATCGTGATCCACGTCGGCGACCGGAAGCGTCGCGACGTTGCGGCCGTCCCGCAACACCGTGACGCGGTCTGCGATGTCGAGCACCTCGGCCAGCCGATGGGTGACGAAGATGAAGCCGATCCCCGCTCGCCGCGAGCTCATGAGCAGATGGCTCAGACGCTTGACCTCGGGGGCGGGCAGCGAGGCCGTGACCTCGTCGAGCACGATCACGCGAGCGTCGGCAGCAAACGCGCGCACGATCGCAACCATCACCTTCTCGGGCCGCGAGAGCTCGCCGACAAGCGCGGCGGGCGCCACATCGCTTCCCATTGCGTCTAGCAACTCGCCGGCACGACGCTCGGTGGCCCGGAAGTCGATCGCGCCGAATCGGTGGGCGTACCCGCGGCCGAGCGCGATGTTCTCAGCCACGCTCAGCGTCTCGACCAGCCCGAGGTCCTGGTGTACGAAATGCAGGCCGAACGCCGCCGCATCTGCCGGCCGGTGCCGCGGGGGCAGCGCGCGACCGTTCACCTCGATCTTGCCGTGCTCGGCTTGGTGCACGCCGGCCAGCACCTTGATGAGCGTGGACTTACCGGCGCCGTTCTCGCCGAGCAGCGCGTGGACTTCGCCGCGGCTGACCTCGAGCGACACGTCGTCGAGCGCGCGCTGGCCCACGAACTCCTTGGTCAGCGAGGTGATTGACAGTGCTGTGTTCGGATCGCTCAGCGTGCGCCCCATAGCGATCGCAGCGTGTTCTGATAGTTGAAGTCGGTGTCCCACATGCCGCTGGGCGGCACGTTCTGCTTGTCGAGCATCCGACTGGGGAGCGTGCGGTCGGCCGGGGATTGATGGTCGAACGCGCGCAGCAGAAGGTCGGCGGCGAGCCAGCCCTGGAGGCCATACGGCTCGACGTCATCGGCAGCCTGGCTGCCGTCGCGGAGCAGCTGATAGTTCGGGGTGTTGCCGTCGTAGCTGGCCACCTTGACCGGGTTGTTCAGAACGCCGGCCTGGCGGAGACCCTGCACCGCGAACACGGCGTGGTTGTCGGTGACCGCGATGAAGTAGTCAGCATCCGAATGAGCCTGGGCGGCCGACGCCGTGGCATTGGACAGCTCGGTCGCCAGGGTGGCGAGCGTGGAGGGGACGGTCGCGACGACCTTGCAGCCGCCGCACTTCTTGAGCTCGGCCTCGAAGCCCGCCACGCGCTGGCGAAGCTCCGTGAACTCAGTGTCGGTGTTGACGATCACGTGTGCCTTGCCATTCGAGTCCGCGATCACCCAGTCAGCCATCTGCTTGCCTTGGAGGGTGTGATCGACCGTGACGTGACCGAATGCGCCGTCCGGGAGCACCGGCGTGAACATCGTCACGATCGGGATGCCCGCTGCCTTGGCCTTGTCCATCGCATCTGACACGAGCGCGGTCGGGACAGCCGAGAGCAAGATCGCGTCGGCGTGATCGGTGATCGCGTTCAGGATGGCGCTGTTCCAGACGTTCGGGTCACCCTTGCCGTCGACGATCGTCATCGTCCAGCCGAACGACTTGACCGCTGCCGCCGCAGCCTGAGCGGACTGGAGGCAACCGGACCCCTGGTTCGTACACGTGATTGCGACGATGTGCTTGTCCTTGACCGCAGAGAGGTGAGCGTGTGGCAGCGTGTAACTGGTCACCGGCTGGCGCGCTTGATTGACCAGTTGCCGGGCCTGACTCACCACCGGCGGACTCGGGTCGCCGCCACCGGTCGACCCGCCGCTTGAACCCGACGAGACGCTCCCGCACGCGGCCACGCCGGCGGTGGCGCAGGCGGCGCCTGCGACGAGAACGGCGCGCCGCAGCGAGCGCGCACGAGCTGTGTGGAACATCGATCGCTCCCTCTTCCTCAGATCCGAGCAGCGCTCGGTCCGCATTGCACGTCCCAGTTGACAAACACATGCTTGAAGCCCCGCGCGAAGAAGATCGTGTCCCGCTCGGGCGGTCGCTCCGGGTCCAGGCGAAGTCCCGGGAGACGTTCGAACAGGCGCGGAAGGGCGACCCGCAGCTCGAGGCGCGCTAGCGGCGCACCGACACATACGTGAATCCCCTTACCGAATGCCAGGTGGCGCATCAGTTCAGTGCGCTCGGGATCCATCCGGTCCGGGTCTCCGAACACCGCACCGTCACGATTGGCTGCGCCGTAGTGCACCATTACCCGCGCCCCTTTGGGGAGCGTGACGCCGCCGACTGTGACCTCGCGGGTGGTGGTGCGGAACAATCCCTGAGCCGGGGACTCGAGCCGCAAAGTCTCCTCTACCACCGCTTGCACGACCGACGGCTCACCACGAAGCTGCGCTTGTGCTTCGGGTCGGTCGGCCAGCAGGACAACCGCGTTTCCGATCGCTCGTGTCACCGTGACATGGCCGGCGATCACGAGGTTCATCGCCACCCGCATCGCCTCCTCCACGCTCAGTGGCTGCTCGCCCTCGATGCGCGCCGACAGGAGCGCGCTCGCCAAGTCTTCGCGCGGGCGGCGCGCGCGATCCTCGAGCGCGCGGACGAAGTAGCGCTGCATGGCCACGACGCCCTGCGCGTAACGAACCAGGTCCTCCTCGGGATCGGTCGCCTGGAGCAGCTGAAGCCACTGATAGCTCCAGTGATGCAGCTCGGGCAGATCGTCTTCGGGCATCCCGAGGATGGCCGCGATGGCCGCAAGCGGAAGCGACCAGCCGAACTCGTCGATCACATCGGCCTGCCCTCGCCTGCAGAACTGGTCGATCAGCCGATCGCTGGTGGCGTGGATCAGCGGCTCGAGGTCCGCCACTCGCCGGTGGGTGAACGCCGTGTTGACCAATCCGCGCAGCCGGCTGTGCATCGGCTCGTCGCTGTCGGTCATGGTCGGGCTGAGCGGGTAGCCGTCGGCCAGCGCGGCCGCGACCGCCGGGGCGAGCGGGCGCGGTGAGGAGCGCACGGCATCGGCCGACGAGAACGTCGCATGGTCCTTGGTCACCGCGACCACGTCCTCGTACCGGGTCACCACCCACAGCTCGTAGAGCTCGGAGTAGAAGACGGGTTGTTCGCGCCGCGCCGCTGCGTACAGCTCATAGGGATCTGCGAGCTGCGAGGGGGACAGTGGATCGAACGCCACCGCCGGCGGCAGCGGTCGCTCGCGATCAAGGCTGTGGCTGTGAGTTGGAGTCACTTCGCCCGACGATGCTGAACGGCGCACTCGCCACCGTCCAGCGATGCGGCGTAAGCGGTGCCACCGGCGGGCTGAGCGGTCGCGATCGGGCGGTGAACGGAACCGCCGGCGCGAGTTGGACTGGGCGGCGAGCGACGGCGATGTCATCACCGCGACGAAGCGCTCGCATGGACCGCGAGTTGGGGCTAGCATGATCCGCCGGCTGAGGACGCTCCCGGGGCTCATCCAGTGACCACACACCCATCCGACGATCGGAGCCGCGCCACCGCGCGAGCGTGGGAGGATTTCGCGTCCGGTTGCGATCGGGTCGAGGGCGTGCGGCCGGAGATCCTGCTCTCCTGGCAGCGTTCACGCGACCAGTACGCCGTCGATCCCGCCCGCGAGAGCGCTCTTCCCGCGCAGCCGTTGCCGCCGGTTCCCGAGGAGAACATGGTGGCGGCGGAACTCGGTGCCGCCGCGATGTCGATCGTCGCCGAGGTGCAGAGCATCGGCGGCGTGGTCGCCGTGGCCGATGGTCACGGCCGCGTGCTCAGCGCCTGGGGCGATCCGCGCTCGCTGTCGCGCGGCCGCGAGCAGAACCTCGTACCGATGTTCGCCTGGAGTGAGGCGAGCACGGGCACGTGCGGCATCGGGACCGCGCTGGCGATGACCGGCCCGGTCGCCATCACCGGCTGTGAGCATTGGTGTGCCGCCTTCCACGACTGGAGCTGCGCGGCCGCCGCAATTCGGGACCCGGTCACGGACGTTCCGATCGGCGCCATCGACATCTCGGTGTGGAACCGGCCACTCGATCCCGCGGCGCTCGGATGGCTCACCCGGGCGGCGCACGGAGTGGAGCAGCGAGTGCGCGAGCGCGCCGCCCGCGCCTACGGCGATCTCGCCGATGCTTATCGGCGCGCGCTCGGCAGCGGCCGCGGAACAGCGGTGCTCGATGCGGCGGGCCGCCTAGTGCTCGGCGACGAGGCGGCACAGGCTGTGCTCGACCCCGCCCTGGGCATACCCGAGCTCGCCCGCTCAGTCATCGAGCGGGCGCGCGCTGAACGCGGTTGGGTGGGTTCCGCCGAGCTCAGCGAAGGGGTCGACGTGACACTTGACCCCGTGATCTCGGCCGATCGGGTCGTGGGCGTGCTGCTGCGACTGGGACAAAGCGTCGATGAGATGGTCGCGTTGCCGGCGCCGTCGCCGCCGCTGCCCGCCGGCTCGGCCGTGAGCGATCGGTTCGTTGGAATGCGCGGAGACCACTATCTCCTCGTGCCCTGCCCCGAGGTCCGCTGTGTCGAAGTGACCGCCGGCGTCCTCTGGCTTGACACTGACCGTGGACGGCTCCGCTCGCCGGCCGTAACGCTCGACGAGCTCGAGCAGCGCTTCCAGGCGTCCGGCTTTTTCCGCACGAGCCGACAGACGCTGGTCAATCTGGGTCGCGTCCGCGAGATCGCGCCGAGCTTCAAGGGCGGCCTTTGGGTGTTCGTCGAGGGACGCGAGCAACCGGTCCCCGTCGCCCGCCGACGGGCCACCGCCCTGCGTTCGGCGCTATCGCTCTCCTGACCGACGCTCAAACGCCGCGCCGAGTCACCGCCGCCCGACAAGTCCGGACAGGAATTCGGGGCCGGGGGCGGCAACGGTTGCCCCCGGCCCCGGTACAGCACCTACCCCAGCAAACCCGACATCGCACCGGACTGGATCAGCGCGACCGTGGTCGCGATGTCCTCGTCCAGGTAACGATCCCGGTCCAAGAACGGAACGTGCTCGCGCACCCGGCGGACGGCCTCCTGGGTGCGGGGGCTGGCCTTCTCGACGCCGCGCAGCTCGATGGCCTGGCAGCAGGCCATGAGGTGGATCGCGGCGATGTTCTGGGCTAGCTCGACGATCGAGCGGGCGTCGCGCGCGGCGATCGTGCCCATCGAGACCTTGTCCTGGTTGTGGGCCTCGGTCGAGCGCGAGTGAATCGTGGTCGGAGCGCACAGATGCATGGCCTCGGCGGTCATTGCCGACGCGCAGAGCTGAAGCCCCTTGAACCCGTGGTTGAGACCCGCCTCCGGATGGTCGGGCTCGAAGCGCTGGATCAGGTTGGCGGTGAGACCGCGGTTGAACTTCTCGTCGACCACGAGCTCGAGCTGGCGGTCGATCAGGTCGCACAGGTTGGCCAGCGCCACCTTCAGCGAGTCCATGGCCTGTCCCATGTGGCCGCCGTAGAAGTTGCCGCCGCTCTCGACGCGCCCACCGGCCACGTTGAACAGCGGGTTGTCGTCGGAGGAGTTGATCTCGATCTCGATCCATTGCGAGACCCAATCGAGGACGTCCCGGAGAACTCCGTTGACGTGGGGGGCGCAGCGAATCGAGTACTTGTCCTGCACGTGGCGGTCGAGCTCGCGGAAGCCGGCGCCGTCGAGACCGCCCGGGAACAGCTCGTCGGAATCCGCGGCCAGCTGCGAGTCGGCCAGCAGCTCGCGGATGTGACGCGCGCAGGTGACCATGCCCGGGTGGGGCTTGGCCTCATCGAACAGGAACGAGTTGAAGTGACCGCGGTTGCCGAGCAGCGCCTCGGAGGCCATCGCGGTCATCAGGTCGCACAGGTCGGCCAGCTCGCGCGCGGCGCCGACGGCCAGGCAGGCGAACGCGCTCATGAACGAGGTGCCGTTCGTTAGCGCCAGCCCCTCCTTGGCCTCGAGCAGGAACGGCTCGAGACCGAGTTCCGCCAAAACACCCGCGGCGTCGCGGTCGGTGCCGGCGAACAGCACGCGGCCGTCGCCGGCCAGCGCCTTGCCCACGTAGGAGAGCGGGGCCAGGTCGCCGCTCGCCCCGCACGAGCCGCGCTCGAAGATATACGGCGTCACGTCGTGGTTGAGCAGATCGAGGACGCGCTCGATCAGCTCGGCACGCACGCCCGAGTTGCCCTTGGACAGGGTGTTGGCGCGCAGCAGCATGGTGACCCGGGCGACCTCGGGCGGGGCGATGGGGCCCGTCCCCACGCCCATGAAGCGAAGGATGTTCTGCTGGAGGCGGCCCGCCTTCTCCGGCGAGATCTGGCGGTGGGCGCTGTCGCCGAACCCGGTGGTCACGCCGTAGATCGGGATCTCCCGGTCGATCAACTCGTACTTGAGGTTGCAGCTGGCCCGGACGGCCTCGGCGGCATGGTCGGCCAGCTGGACCGTGCGTTCTGTGCGCGAGACCTCGAGCGCATCGCGGATGGTGAGCGAGGCGCCGTCCAGCTCAAGCAGCGCTCCGCTCTTGACGTTGTGGGGAAGAGCGGTGGCGGTCATGTCGGAACTGTTGCCCGGTGATAGGCTCGGCGCAACCAAGACGCAGTCGATCGGCATCAACGTGCAGCTCAGCCGCCCTCTGGACACCATTGACCGCAAGATTGTTGCGTTGCTGATGGAGAGCGCCAAGCGCACATTCGCGGACATCGGGACCGACGTCGGGCTGTCGGCGACCGCCGTGAAGCGCCGCGTCGACCGCCTCGAGTCAGACGGCGTGATCATCGGCTACGGCGCGCGGATCAACTGGCGCGCGCTCGGTGAGGCGATCGAGTCGCTGATCGAGATCTACTGCGCCGACCGCACCTCACCGGCCGACGTCGGTCGCTCGCTGGCCAAGGTGGACGAGATCGTGTCCGCGTTCACGGTCTCGGGCGAGGCCGACGCGGTGATCCGGGTCCGGGTCGACAGCATCGACCATCTCGAGCGACTGGTCGAGCGGTTGCGGCGCGACCCGAACATCGTGCGGACGCGGACGCTGATCGTCCTGTCGACCCTGCTGGACCGGGCATGAGGACATTCGCGCAGCCGGACATCGAGATGGAGCGCCGCGACGACGGCTCGGTCGTTTTGAGATCGCGCACGTCCCTGACCGATTTCGAGTCGTCGATCACCGCGGTGCTGCGCCAACGCGCGGCCGAGCACCCGGACCGACCTTTCGCCGCGCAGCGCGACGACCACGACCATTGGGTCACGCTGACCTACGGGGACGCCGCGCGGAAAGCCGACACGCTGGCGGCCGCGTTCAGAGACCTTGGGTTGGGCGCGGAGAGGCCGGTGATGATCCTGTCAGGCAACTCGCTCGAGCACCTGCTGGTCAGCCTGGGCGCCTACGCCGCCGGCGCGCCCGCGATGCCGATCAGCGTGGCCTACTCGCTGATGAGCTCGGACCACGCGCGAATCCGCGCGATCGCGGAGCTCACCGAGCCGGGACTGGTGTTCGCCGATGACGCCGGCCCGTTCGCGGGTGCGCTCGACGCGCTCGGCCTCGATCAGGTGCTGATCGCGCGCGGCGATCGGGAGGACGCGGCCCGTCTGGACGACCTGCTCACCGCGGACAGCACGCTCGATGGCGACCCGGGTCCGGGCGCGGAAACTGTGGCAAAACTCCTATTCACATCCGGATCGACCGGCGTCCCCAAGGGGGTCATCAACACTCACCGGATGCTGTGCTCGGACCAGGCCATGCTCCAGGCCGTGTGGCCGTTCCTGGCCGAGGAGGCGCCGGTGCTCGTCGACTGGCTGCCGTGGAGCCACACGTTCGGCGGCAACCACAACCTGAACCTGGCGCTGTTCAACGGCGGGACGATCTACATCGACGACGGCAAGCCGGCGCCGCCGCTGTTCCCGCGGACCGTGGCGGCGCTGAAATCCGTTCCGCCCACCGTGTACTTCAACGTCCCGGCGGGTTATGCGCTGCTGGCGCCGGCGCTCGAAAACGATCCGGAGTTGGCCGAGCGCTTCTTCAGCCGCCTGCGCTTCATGTTCTATGCGGCGGCCGCGCTGCCCGACGCGCTGGCCGCCCGCCTGCGCAAGCTGGCCGCCGAGCACGCTGACCACGCCGTGCCGCTGACGTCGAGCTGGGGCACCACCGAGACGGCGCCCGGCGCCACCACCATGCACTACCTGGGCGCGCCCACCGGGTGCATCGGCGTGCCCAACCCCGGCGTCGCGGTCAAGCTCGCCCCGGTCGGCGACAAGCTCGAGATCCGCGTCAAGGGGCCGAACGTCACGCCCGGCTACTACCGAGCGCCCGAGTTGACCGCGGAGACGTTCGACGAGGAGGGCTACTACCGCTCGGGCGATGCCGGCAAGCTGGTCGACGAAAGCGATCCCAACCAGGGGGTGATGTTCGACGGGCGGATCGCCGAGAACTTCAAGCTGCTCACCGGGACGTGGGTGTCCGTCGGGTCGCTGCGCACCCGGCTGCTCAGCACGGCCGGGGTCCTGAACGACGCGGTGATCTGCGGGCAGGACGCCGAGTACGTGGCGGCGCTGGCGTGGGTCAACCCGGCCGAGGCGCGCGACCGTTCCGCGGCCGAGCTGCGCGAGCATCTCTCGCGCGCGCTGGGCCGCGTCAACGCCGACGGTGGATCGGCCGCGCGGATCGAGCGGCTGCTCTTGCTCGACGCGCCGCCCAGCCTCGACGCCGGCGAGATCACCGACAAGGGCTACCTGAACCAGCGCCGCTGCCTCGAGTGCCGGGCCGACGAAGTCGGCCGCCTGTACGCGAACCCGCCCGACCCCGAGGTGATCAGGCCGGCTTAGGTCGGGTCTTCGACCAGCTCCCGGCCCCTCAAGCGTTCTCGGACGCCGGCGAGCAGCGGCGGCGAGTACCAGGCGGGGCCCTCCATGTTGATGAAGCGCTCGAGTTTGGGGGTCTGCGGTCGCGCGCGGCCGAGCGCGTAGAACAACACCGCGATCAGGCCGCCGGCAATGGCGAGGCCGAAGCCGATCCACAGTGCGATCCCCGTGCCGGTGACCGCGTCGCCGCCGACGGTGGCGGCGAAGTGCGCGAACAGGGGCGCGATCATGAACGCCGCGACCGCGCGCATCAGTTCGACGATCGCGAACACCCGCTGCAGGTTGTTGGACGGCAGCGAGAAGCCGGCCACGAACAGCGCCGGAGCGACGCTCGCGCCCAGTCCGACGCCGGTCAAGCCGGAGCCGAGGAGGGTCAGCCCCTGGCTGGGTGGGAGCTCGATCCGGAACACGGCGATGCCGGCGGCCAGAAACGCCATGCCGACCAGCGGCAGGTAGTGCATCGCCCGGGTCTTCATCACGGCACCGAGGGCGAACGCGGTGAGCACGGCGCCGGCCAACTCGGGCAGGAAGAGAAGACCCAGATGGAGCGGTCCGTAGCGATCC
>DATFDC010000186.1:0-2504 GCA_035252415.1 Solirubrobacteraceae bacterium | reverse complement strand
CGCTCCACGCGCTCAGCATGCTCGGGCTCGCCGCCGCGCGGCCCGGCCTGCGCCCAGCCGCCGTGCGCAGCGCCGCTTCGGCGCTGGCGCTGACGGCGCTTTCAGCCTACGAACGGTGAGCTCCGTGCGAACCGCGACGCTGGACCGTCCGCGCCATGACCTGACCGGCCCGAGCGGCTTTTGGGCGCATCCGACACCGGCAAGGACTTCCTCATCATGCGTCTCCTGAAGCGGCTCCTCGGCGACCCCGCCCAGACGCGGGTCATCGTGCTGCTCGCCTGCGTCCTGGGCCTCGAGAGCGCCGACCTGTCGACGGTCGGTGCGACCGCTCCCCAGCTCGAGACCGCCTTTCACATCTCCAATACCCAGCTGGGCCTGCTCGCCGCGATCTCGACGTTCGTCGGCGCCGTGTTCACCGTTCCGATGGGGGCGTTGACCGACCGCGTGCGTCGCGTGAACCTGCTCGCGATTTCGGTCTCCCTGTGGGCCCTCGCCATGGTCGCCTGCGCGCTCGCCCAGACGTATGGCTGGCTCCTGCTGGCCAGGCTTGGACTCGGTGCGGTCACCGCCACCGCGGGCCCGGCGGTCGCCTCGTTGACCGGCGACTTCTTCCCGGCCGCCGAGCGGGGCAAGATCTACGGCTACATCATCAGCGGGGAGCTCCTCGGCGCCGGCGTCGGGTTCGTGGTCAGCGGTTCGGTCGCCAGCGCGGTGTCCTGGCGCGCAGCATTCGCGGTCCTGGCGATTCCCGCCGCCGCGCTCGCGCTCGCGCTCTGGCGCGGCCTCCCCGAGCCCGAGCGGGGGGCGCAACTCGAGCACGAGCCCGGACAGGAGCACCCATCCGGCGTGGCCCGGCAGGCGATCGAGCGCCGACATGTCGATCCGGTGCGCAAGCGTGTCCTGCACCGCGACCCCGGCGAGCTGACCCTTTGGCAGGCTATCCGTTACGTGCTGCGCATTCCGACGAACTGCTGGCTGATCGCCACCGCAGCCGTCGGCTACTTCTTCTTCGCCGGCATGCGGACGTTCGCCCTGGTCTTCATCCGGGGGCACCTGAACCTGGGGCAATCCATGGCGACCGTCGTGCTGTTCCTGGCCGGTACCGGCGCGCTGGCCGGCGTGCTCGTTTCGGGGCGCTTGGCCGACCGGCTGATCCGACGCGGACGGGTCGATGCCAGGGTGCTCGTCGGCGCCATCGCCTACTTCGCGGCCATCGTACTTCTCGCCCCCGCCCTGCTCCTGACGACCGTCGCGACCGCGCTGCCGCTGCTCGTACTCGCGGCCGGCGCTCTGGCAGCTCCCAATCCTCCGCTCGATGCGGCCCGCCTCGACGTCGTCCCGTCCGGCCTGTGGGGGCGCGCCGAGGGAATCCGCACAATGCTGCGCCAGAGCGCGCAGGCCGCCGCGCCGCTGCTGTTTGGCCTGGTCGCGGACGCCCTCGGCGGCGCCACCGTAACTGCGTCGCAGCACCACATCCCCGCCGCCACCGCGCGCGCCCTTCAGGAGACGTTCCTGATCATGCTCGTGCCGCTCTTGCTGACTGGCCTCATGCTGCTGGTCGCCCGGCGCGGTTATGCCGCGGATGTGGCCACCGCGATCGCGTCGGAGCGATCGATCAGGAGCGAAGGAGACGCGCCGCCGCCGCGCCGGCAGCGGCGGCACCGGCGCCGGCGAGCACGAGGCTCCGCCGCTTCGCCAGCTCGTACTGCGGGCTGATCCGATGTGCCTGCTCGTCGAACGGCCCGTGCGATCCCCGATCCTCATCCACGGGCTCGAACAGGTTGTCGTGGCCGTGCGGGTCGAGGTCCTGACCGGTCATCTGTGAGTTGAACCCCGACTTCGCCAGGTAGCGGTCGAGCAGCCAGGGCGCCACGCGCTCGCCGACGATGTTCATGACCGTGGGGAGACCCACGTAGATCTGCCGGCGACGATGATGAGCCGCGTAGTGGATGGCGTCGGCGGCCACCTCGGGCTGGTAGATCGGCGGCACCGGCATGGTCTGCTTGGGCAGCTTCGTGCGCCCCCAGGTGAACTGGGTGGTGTTCAAGCCCGGCAGCTGGATCATCGACATCTGGACCTTGGACTTGTTGTGCAGCAGCTCGGTGATCACGCTCTCGGTGAAGCCCTTGCACGCGTGCTTGGCGCCGCAGTAGGGCGCCTGCAGCGGGATCCCCCGGTAGGACATCGCCGAACAGACCTGAACGATCGACCCACTGTCCCGAGGCACCATCCGCTGCAGCGCAGCGCGCGTCCCCCACACCATGCCCAAGTAACTCACCTCGGTGGCGCGGCGCCACTCGTCGGGCTCGATGTCGAGGAACTCCGCGTAGACCGTCACCATCGCGTCGTTCACCCACACGTCGATCGGACCGAACCCATCCTCCACCGACGACGCGGCCGCCTGGACCTGGTCGTGGTCGGCCACGTCGACCGGCAGCACCATCGCCTGACCGCCGGCCTGCTCGACCTCCCTGGCCGCTGCCTCCAGTCCGCGGCGCCCGCGC
>DATFDC010000185.1:0-7360 GCA_035252415.1 Solirubrobacteraceae bacterium | reverse complement strand
CCTCTGCCCGGCCACCGCAGCCGTATCGACCACGCGGCGGGCGGCGAGACTCAAGCGGCCGGCGCGCGCCAGCGCCGCGTCACGCACGGACGCGGGCAACCGACCGCCGGCGGCGATCGCCTCAACGACGAGAAACGGGTTGCCGCCCGTGGCGCCCTGCAACCGGGCGCCGTCAAGTCCACTGCCGGCCGCCAGTGCCCCCACCGCGTCGCCCGACAGCGGGCCCAGCGTGAGCCGGTGGACGGCCGGGCTCGTCGCCAGATCGCCGAGCAGCAACCCGAGCGGCGGGTTGGCGCCGACCTCGTCATCGCGATACGTGACCACGACGACGATCCCGGTCTCCTCGACCCTCCGCGCGACCAGCCTGAGGACGTCCAGGGTCAGCGGATCGGCCCAATGGGCATCCTCGATCACGGCCACGGTCGGGGCCTTCTGCGCCAGCGCCGTCAGCACCGAGCGGGCGAGCGTGACGCGATCGTCACCCACCGGCGCGGTGAGATCGCCCGCGCCGGAGGCGTGCAGAAGCTCGCGCAACGGGGCCAACGGAACCGGGACCGAGAGCGGTTCGCATCCACCCGAGACCGACGTCACCTCGGCAGGCAGTGCTGCCCGCATCGCTCGCACGAGCGACGTCTTGCCGATGCCCGCCTCGCCGGCGACCAGCACGAGGCACCCGGACCCGCCCCTCGCATCCTCAACCGCCTTGGCCAGCAGTCCGAGCTCTTCACCGCGCTCGAGCAGGCTCACCACGCACGCGATCCTAACCGCGATCGCTGGCGGCACGTCCGTCACCGGCCGCCTCGGGACCTAGTTCTTATGTGCCGGGGGGCCTAGGATTCTCTGCGTGACGAATCTCGGCCTCCGGCACCAAAACAGGAGCAGCAGATGAAAGCTTCCATCGACGGGACGGTCATCGCCGACGCCCCGGACTCAGACCTGATCGCCATCGAGGGCAACCAGTACTTTCCGCCCTCTTCTCTCAGCGCTCAGATGTTCAGCGACAGTTCGACGCCGTACACCTGCCCATGGAAAGGCGTGGCCCAGTATCACGACGTCTCGGTGAACGGGTCGGTCTACCACGACGCGGCCTGGAGCTACCCCGAGCCCTACCCGGCCTCGTTTGACCGAGTCGGGCGCGACTACTCGGGCTATGTCGCCTTTGACAAGCAGCAGGTGACGGTCGGCTGAACCCGCTCTTCGCCGCGGGGGAGCGGCGCCTATGGAACTTGAACTGGCACGCCAGCTGATCGCCGAGGCACGCGCCTCCGGAAAAAGACGGGGGCTGAAGCCGCTTTCGGTCGTCGTGCTCGACGCCGGTGGGCAGGTCCGTGCCTTCGAGCGTGAGGACGGCTCCTCCAACGCCCGCTTCGAGATCGCCTTCGGCAAGGCTAACGGCGCGCTGGCCCTTGGAATGGGCTCACGGGGGCTGATGGGGCGAGCCGAACAGCAGGCTTACTTCATCGGCGCCGTCGCCGGCGCGATCGGCGGTGCACTGGTGCCTGTCCCGGGCGGTGTGCTCGTGCAGTCGCCCGACGGCGAGCTGATCGGCGCGATCGGCATCACTGGCGACACCTCAGATAACGACGAGGCGGCAGCGGTCGATGCGATCAATGCGGCAGGCCTGGTGGCGGTCAGCGACTGACCGCCCGGCAAACCGCACCCCGTGATCGAGCCTCCGGTCGCCGCGGCATTGGATCGTGGAGGTTGACGCAGCGGGAGGCGGACTGCGATGCTGCGGGCCATGGATACAGCCACCAGTCCACCTGAGGCCGCAACGAACGCGGAGCTGATCCGCTGGGCGTTCGACATCCTCAACAAGCACGAGATCGCTCCGCTCAAGCCGTACTGGACCGAGTCGACCCGGGAGCGCTTCCCGAATGCTGAGTGCGTCGGCCCCGAGCAGATCGGCGCCTATTTCGAGGCGACGTTCGCCGCGATGCCGGACTTCCACATCGAGATCGTCGGCCTGGCCGAGCAAGGTGACGACGTGTTCGTTCAGTGGCGCATCACCGGGACCCACTCCGGTGCTCCATGGCAAGGGATCGCGCCCACCGGCAACTCGATTGAGCTTGACGGGATCGATCACTTCGTCATCCGCGACGGCAAGGTTGAGTCGAACTTCGTGGTGTTCGACCAGCTCCAGTTCGCACGTCAGATCAAGATGATGCCCGCGGACGGCTCGGCCGCCGACCGGGCGATGAAGACAGCGTTCAACGCCAAGACCCGGCTCCAAGAGCGCATCAAGCGCTGAGCACCAGCCGGCGCAGCACAGGCTCCTGGCGCCGTCGACGCTCCCGCTCCCACGCCGCTGTTCGCTTGCCGGCGTCCCGATCGGCCGCTAGCCCCGGCTGGTCGCGCGTTCTCAACGCGATGGCTTGACTTTGACCTTGGGGGAAGCCGCAGACTTGTCCGGCAACTGTCATGTCGATGAGAAGCGAGCACGTGGATCAGATGAGCATCGGAGAGTTCTCCAGACGCTCGAGGCTGTCCGCGAAGGCGCTGCGGCTCTATGACGGGCTGGGTCTACTGCCGCCGGCACGGGTGGATGAGGACTCTGGCTACCGCTTCTATGAGCTCGGGCAGCTCAAGCAGGCACGCCTGATCGCGGCGCTGCGCCAGTTGCAGGTCCCACTGGCGGAGATCAAGGCGATCGTCGCGCTCGAGCCGGTTCAGGCAGCAGACCGCGTCCGCGAGTTCTGGGCCGCAGCCGACGCCGGGCACGCGTCCCGGCGCGCGCTCGCCGCGTACCTGATCGACGAGCTGAGCGGAAAGAGGTCGATCATGTATGAGGTCAGCACGAGGGAGATGCCGGATCGGATGCTGCTGTGCCTGAAGCGGAATGTCGCCGACGAGAAGGCGGCATGGGCGTTCGGCAAGGAGTTCATCGGCTTGCTTCGGCAGTACAAGCTGCCGTCGATCGAGGGACGCGCCGGCGCGTTTTTCTGTATCTACTGGGGTGAGGTCAGCGAGGACAGCGACGGTCCAGTGGAGTGGTGCCGTCCCGTCCCAGCAGAGGAGGCGGCGGCGCTCGCGGCACGTTGCCCGGAGCTGACCCTGCGTGCCGAGCCCGCCCACCAGGAGGCGTTCGTGAAGATCGGCGATGGGCAGATCGACGGCCCCGACTGGGAAGTGGTCTCGCGATCGCTGGGCGCATGGAGCGAGCAGCGGCCAGACATAATCGCGGGCGATCTGGGCTTGCGGATCACCTATCTCCCCAGCGAGGTGGGGCAGGATTCCTACCAAGACTTCGCGATCCCGTTCCACGGTCAGTCACGCAGATGACGCCGGTCGTCACAGCCGAGTCGTTGACCAAGCGCTTCGGTGATGTCCCAGCGGTCACGGACGTGTCATTTGCGTTGGAGGCCGGGACGATCACGGGCTTTCTCGGACCGAATGGCGCCGGCAAGACAACGACACTGCGGATGATCCTGGGTCTGGCAGCACCGACGAGTGGACGAGCACTCCTGTTCGGTCATCCGTACGCGGAGCTGCCACGTGCGGCGTTGCGGATCGGTGCCGTGCTCGAGGCCACCGATTTCCATCCCGGCCGTTCGGGCCGCGATCACCTGCGGATGCTCGGGCAGGCCGTCGATGTTCCTGACTCACGTGCGGACGAGGTGCTGCGCCTGGTGGACCTGGGTGACGCCGCCCGGCGGCGTGTGAAGGGATATTCGCTTGGGATGCGACAGCGACTCGGGCTCGCGGTGGCGCTGCTTGGCGACCCGGAGCTGCTGATCCTCGACGAGCCGGCCAACGGGCTTGACCCGGAGGGTGTTCGCTGGCTGCGGGAGTTCTTGCGCAGGCTGGCCGCAGAGGGCCGCACGGTGCTCATCTCGAGTCATGTGCTCGCCGAGGTCGCGCAGACGGTTGACCGGGTGCTGATCATCAGTCGCGGGCGGCTCGTGCTGGCGTCCTCGCTGGCAGAGCTGACCGCGCGTGCCGGCGGGGCGGTTCGCGTCCGCAGCGCCGATCCGCAGCGGCTCACTACGGCGCTGCGTGGCGAGGCTTTTCAGGTGACGACGGGTACCGACCACGCGCTCCTCGTCCAGGGAGCATCGAGCGAGCAGGTCGGTGAGATCGCCTTCGCCGCCGGCGTCCCGGTGCACGAGCTGGTGAACGACGGAGGCGTGCTGGAGGACATCTTCCTCGAACTGACCTCGGAGGCACCGGCATGACCGCGCAGATCAGGGCAGAGCTCCTGAAGATTCGCTCGACCCGGACCACGATCGGACTGTTCCTCGGGATGATCGCGCTGATCCTGCTCTTCACGCTGCTCACCGGGCTGCTCACCCACCCACGCGGGCTTGCCGGCAGAGAGGACCAGCGTCAGCTGCTGAGCCTGGGCAGCCTCGCGGGCGTGTTCTCAGCACTCGCTGGGGTGTTGCTGGTGACCAGCGAGTACCGCTACGGCACGATCCGTCCGACGATCCTGTTCAACCCCGCGCGCTCACACGTCCTGACCGCCAAGGTCGTCGCCGGCGCACTGGCCGGAATCGCATTCGGGGTCCTCGGCGAAGCAATCGGCTGGGCGATCGGATACGCGGTCCTCAACGCGCGTGGCATCGCCGCGGTGCTCAGCAGCGGCGACATTCTGCTGCTCACGCTCGGCGGGCTCGCCGGCGCGGCTCTGTGGGGCGCGATCGGCGCCGGCCTCGGAGCGACCATCCACAACCAGGTCGGCGGCGTCATCACGCTACTCGCCTGGGGCCTGGTCGTCGACAACCTCCTGTTCGGCCTCGTCCCCGCGATAGGGCGGTTCATGCCAACCCGCGCCTCGGACGCACTCATGGGCCTGCGAGTCCATCACCTGGTCTCGCCAGGCGCCGGCGCGATCACGTTGATCGCCTGGGCCGGCGCACTGGGGGTGCTCGGTATCGCCTTGTCCGTCCGGCAGGACATCACCTGACTACCGGGGCGACCGGCATGGGGTCGGGGCTACGCCCTACCCGGGTCCTGGGGTTCAGAACACGTCGCCGATCACGATGCCCCGCCGGTCAGCCTGAGTATCGGCCACGGCCTCGTCCGCATCCGCGGCGGGCAGCTCGATGGCGGCCGTCAGTACCTGTCCTTCATCGGTGAGCTGGCCAAGCGAGCTGCCGATGCGATCCAGTACTTCAGCTCGGCTCATGGGCCCAATTCCGACTTGATCGCCGCACGATCATCCCAGAGCACCCCGACCTTGAAGGATCAAGGTCGGGGTGGACGCCGGATCACTGGGCGAGCGATCCGAGGTCACGTGGAGGGTGCATGGGACGGAGCGTGCGCTCAAGCGCGGGCCTCGAGCACCAGGTTCAGAGGCGTCTCCGCGGCGCGGCGGACCGAGCCGAAGCCGCCCTGGAGCATCACCTCGCGAAGGCGGGCCTCTCCGGCCTGGGTGCCGAGGCCGGCGCGGCCGGGTTGCGAGAGTGAGCCCGGTGTGCAGAGGAGCGTGGAGAATCCGTAGTACATGCGCCCGATGGGATTGAGGTTGTCCTCGATCCGGTCGCCGGCGAACGGCTCGACGAGCATGCACGAGCCATCGTGGGCCAGAGCCGCCCGGGCGTGCCGGGCCGCGCCCACGGGATCGCCGAGGTCGTGGAGCGCGTCAAAGAACGCGATGAGGTCGTAGTCGCCGCCTGCGTATCCGGTGGCGTCCGCCACCTCGAAGCGCACCCGGTTCGCGACGCCCGCGTCGCGCGCGCGGGCGCGAGCCGTGGCGATCGATTCGGCATGGGCATCGATGCCGGTGAACGATGAGGCCGGAAACGCCTGCGCCATCAGGATCGTCGACGCGCCGTGGCCGCAACCGACGTCCGCAACCGTGGCGCCGCGTTCCAGCTTCTCGACGACGCCGGTTAGCGCCGGAAGCCATTCCGGGACCAGGTGCATGCGGTAGCTGGCGCCGAAAGTGCGCTCGGTGCCGCAGAACAGGCCGTCGTGGTGCTCGTGCCAGCCGACGCCCTCGCCGGTGCGGAAGCGCTCCGCGACGCGTGTCCGGCCGTCCATCACGGCGGTCGCGGCCTGGAAGATCCCGGCCATCGCAACGGGGCTCGAGTCGTCGGCGAGGATGAACGCATGCTCGGCGGGCAGCGCGTAGGTGTCCTCGTCGCCGTCATAGGTCACGAAGCCGCCTGCGGCCTGCGAGTTGAGCCACTCGCGCACATAGCGCTCGTGGGTGTTGGTTCGCGTCGCGAGCTCGCCGGCGCTGATGGGCTGGGCGTCGGCCATCGCGCGGTACAGGCCGAGCTGGTCGCCCACGGCCACGAGTGCGGCGTTCAGTGCGGCGCCCACCTCGGTGGCGATCTGACCGGCGAACGCCTCGATTCGACTCTCGTCGAGTGTCTGCATGGTGTCCTCCTTGGGGTCGTGAGGGGAGCACCGTAGGGCCGGATCGGCGCTGATTCCTGAGACCTCTCTGAGGCCTACCTGAAGCCGGCCGGACTTCAGGAACCGCTCAGGTAAAGCTCATCGAGTGGGAACGTAAGCGGTCTACGTTGCGTCTCCACCAACCAGGAGACACACATGGACCCCACCGATCACATCCAACTCGTCACGTTCCAGCTCGCCGGCCTCGACCCCGAGGCCTACCGCGCGCACTGTGAGGCTGCCGCGCCCGCGTTCACCGAGATCCCCGGACTGCGCGCCAAGACGTGGCTAGCGAACCCCTCCACGAACACCTACGGCGGCGTGTACGCCTGGGAGAGCCGGGAGGCGATGGACGCCTACGTTGGCGGTCCGATCTTCGGCGCCCTGCTCGCGAACCCGAGGGTGGCCGACGTGACGACACGCGGGTTCGACGTGTTGGAGCGCCCGACGGAGATCACACGCCGCCGGTGAACGGTCCGCCAACAGCGCAGCGGCACACGTTGCAGTCGACGCTCGATCAGCGCGCGGATGCGCTGATCGGGCGCGAGCGCGAGCGGGCCGCGCTGCTCGAGCTCGTCGAACGCGACATGCCGCTGGTCGCGGTCGTCCATGGCATTGCCGGCGTCGGCAAGTCGATGCTCCTTCAGGCCGCCGCCGTCGATGCCCGCGCACGCGGCACGCTCGTGGTCGCCCTCGACGGCCGCACCTTCGAGCCGACCGAACGCGGCTTCCTCACGTCGCTCGGGAGCGCGCTCGGCACGCCGCTGGGCGCGATCGCCGACGCGACCCAGGCGCTCGCGGGCGATGCGCGTGTCCTGCTGATGATCGACACGCATGAGCAGCTACGGCTTCTCGACGCGTGGCTGCGCCAGTCATTCGTGCCGGCTCTGCCTCAGAACGCGCGTCTGCTGCTCGCCGGGCGCGACACTCCCTCAGCGTGGCAGCGGGACCTCGGTGACCTCCTGCGCACGATCCGGCTCGACAACTTGAGCGACGAGGCGACGCAGAGCCTTCT
>DATFDC010000184.1:0-3482 GCA_035252415.1 Solirubrobacteraceae bacterium | reverse complement strand
GAGCCCACCCGCGCCGCGTCCGAGGAGATGTTGACCACGCGCCCGTACTCCCGCTCGACCATCCCCGGGACCACCCGCCGGCACACCCGCAGGCAACCCTTGTAGTTGAGCTCGATGATCCGGTCCCAGAACTCCTCCCCGGTCTCGAGAAACCAATGGAACGCGTCCCAGCCGGCAGTGTTGACCAGGATGTCGATCGGCCCAAGCTCGCCCTCGACCCGTCCGACCGCCGCCTCGACCGACTCGCTGTCGGTCACGTCCAGCCGAACCGTCATCGCCGCCTCGTCGGCGCCGCGATCGACGATGTCGCCGGACACGACCTGGTGCCCGTCGGCTGCCAGCGCGGCGACGATCCCCCGGCCGATGCCACCGGCGCCACCGGTCACTAGTGCGACCCGAGAAGCCATCGATGAGAACAATACGAGGGTCCGCATGCCCGGCTTAGGCCCGCACCCACTCACCAACGCGCTCGTCCTCACCTTCGACAACCTCGGCGAGGCGGCCGCACTCGAACGCGGCCAGTTGCCGGCGGACGCCCGCCTGGGTCGCGACCCGTCGGTCACCAGAGCGCTGCCCTGGCTACTCGACCAACTCGACCGCCACGGTCTCATCGCTACGTTCTTCGTCGAGGCGATCAACTGCGAGCTGTACCCCGACGCGGTCCAGGAGATCGTCGTCGGCGGCCACGAGATCGGCCACCACGGCTGGTCGCACGAGACCTGGCGCGATCTCTCGCCCCAAGAGGAGCGCGACGCGCTCGTCCGTGGCCTCGACGCGTTCGAAAAGCTGGGGCTGCGGCCGCGCGGCTTCCGGCCCCCCGGCGGCGAGCTGACCGAGTCCACGCCGGAACTGCTGCGCGAGCACGGCTTCGAGTGGTGCTCCCCGGAAGGAACCGCGCCGCACGTCGACGACGGCCTGGCCTACGTGCCGTTCGACTGGGAGCTGGTCGACGCCTACCACCTGATGGACAGCTTCGGCTCGCTGCGGCTTTCTCGCGGGGATCCGGAGAGGCGACGCGCCCCGGCCGAGCTGGCCGACTGGCTCGCCCATCGACTCGCCGCCGGCGGGTGCCAGACCCTGATCCTGCACCCGTTCCTGATGCTCGACGACGCCTGGGCGGCCGGGGTCGCCGACGTGCTCTCGGTCCTCGCCGAGCTGACCCGCGACGGCCTGACCTCGGTCGTGCCCGGCGAGATGTTCGCTGCCTCGCTGCGCAGCGCGCTGGCGTCCTAGTAACGAGTTCGCTGGCGTGCAAGAAGCCCTTGCGTGCTCAAGTTAGAATCGCCCCGTAGTAATCACGAGGAAGAGGAGCACGATCATGGCTCGGGGCTTCATCCGCGGCACCCACCACCTGACCTTCTGCGTCGGCGGCGCCCAGGAGGACTACGACTTCCACGTCCGGCTGCTCGGCCTGAAAAGCGTGAAGAAGACCGTCCTGTTCGACGGCGAGATCCCCATCTACCACCTGTACTACGGCAACCGTCTCGGCGACCCGAGCACGCTGCTGACCGCGTTCCCCTACCGCCAGGCCGGCTGGATGGGCAAGCGCGGCACAAACCAGGCCAAGTCGCTCAACCTGTCGGTCCCGGTGGACTCGATCGGGTACTGGGACGACCGCCTGTCCGAGCACGGCGTCAAGCACGACCGCGGCGAGCGCTTCGGCACCGAGCGCCTGTTCTTCGAGCATCCGTGCGGGATCGAGTACCAGATCGTCGGCGACCCCGAGCCCGACGACCGCGAGCCCTACGACGCCGTCGTCCCGGCCGAGCACGCGATCCGCGGCGCCTACGGGACCACGACCTCGGTCCGCGAGATCGACCCGATGGCCTACTTCGTCACCCAGGGCATGGGCGGCGAGCTGTTCGGCACCGAAGGCCCGCACACGCGGTTCCGCATCGGCGACGAGCAGGGCTACGGCCGCATGCTCGAGTTCATCGAGGAGCCCAAGCTCGCCCAGGGCACGTGGCATTTCGGCGAGGGCACGATCCACCACCAGGCCTTCGACGTGGTCTCGGCCGAGAACCAGCAGGAGGTCAAGGACTGGATCGTCGGGCTGGGCTTCACCGACGTCTCCGAGCCCAAGGACCGCGGCTACTTCTTCTCGATGTACTGCCGCAGCCCCAGCGGCCTGCTGGTCGAGATCGCCTACGGCACGCCGGAGGGCTTCCTGATCGACGAGGCCGAGACCGAGCTCGGCACGCACATGTGCATCCCGCCGCACTGGGAGCACCGGCGCGCGGAGATCAGCCAGCTCGAGCCGATCCAGACCGAAGAGACTGTCGTCAGCTGATTTGGGGCCGCCTTCCGCGGCATCCATGGGGCCGTTCCGCCGGGCGTCCATGCCCGGCGGGCGCGCCGCGTCCGTCCGACCCTGGGTCACGAGCGCACACTCGCCCACCCGCTTCGCTCGAGCGTGGCCTCGTGACCCGTATACGTGCGCACAGCCACACTCGGCCGTCGAACCGCGCCGAGTGTGCGGTCATGACCCAGCGATATACAGCGTGACGTTGCGGTCCAGGCGTCCGCCGGCGAAGCCCTTGGGCCGGCCGCCCTGGGCGTCGAGGTAGGCGAGCTGGCGTGAGATCGCGCCGAGCGCCGAGCCCGTGTGGTCGAGCATCCAGGTCTGGATCGCGACGCCGCCGCCGGCGGTGCGCACGACGCGGAGGGCGCGGGCCTGCTGGGGGTAGTCGATCAGCGAGGCGGTGTTGATCAGCCAGTAGTGGCCGCGGGGCTGGATCGAGTTGCGGTGGGTGTGGCCGGCCAGCGCAGCGATCACGCGCGGGTGGTCGTCGAGCAGCGCCAGCAGCGCCTCGCCGCCCTCCGAGCCGGCCAGAGGCTGATGCGAGACCACGATCACCCACCGCCCGGCCTGCTCCTCCGCGCCTGCCCGACCCCCCGCGCCGGCCCCCACTCCCGCGAGCTGGCTGGCTAGCCAGCCGGGCTGGTCGGGGCGGACGAGACCGCCGGATCCGCCACCCCGCCGCGCGAGGTCGAGCACGATCAGGCGCAGTTCGCGTCCGACGTCCACGGCATAGTCCAAACTGCCGTTGGTGCCGGGCCGCAGTATTTCGAGGGCCTCGGCGGGGGTCATCTGACGGCGGGCGGGGTCCGGGGGCACGCGGACCTTGGGACCGGCGAGCGCCTGGGCGAGGAACTGATCGACGAGGCCGGGCAGCGGCGGGCCATCGGGCGAGCCGCCCGCGGTGAGCTGCGTGCCGGGCGGGAGCGAGAGACCCTGCGGCAGCTCCCACAGCGCCTGATCGCCGACCGCGAGCGCGCGAGTCGTGTCGGTCGGGACCAGCTCGCCCGCGACGAGGATGTCGTGGTCGCCGAGCACCGGGTGAACCGGCGCGCGCACCCCGGGGCTGATGAACGAGTGCCCCGCCCGTCGCAGCAGACCCGGATGGCGGGGCGCGTCGAGATCGGGGCGGTAGTAGAACGGATCCGGATCGCTCGCGAGCTGGACTCCGTGGTAGCGGCCG
>DATFDC010000183.1:0-6880 GCA_035252415.1 Solirubrobacteraceae bacterium | reverse complement strand
GAGTGTCGTATTGACGAGCTTCTCCTTGCACGCTGAGAGCTCGTCGTGGTTCCACTCCATCACGAGCTGCGGCCACATCTGCGCGACCATGAACTGGTCCCAGTTCAATGCCGGCGCGCCGGCGAGGATGCCGTTGAAGTCAGTCGGGTACTTCTCCGCTTCGGAGAGGCCCTGGCGTCCGCCGGTCGAGCAGCCGTTCCAGAATGAGTCGTGCGCGCGGTTGGCGTAGTAGCGGTCGATGACGAACTTCGACTCGATCGCCTCGAGGTGGAAGGAGAGGTAGCCGAAGTCGTCGATCCGGTTCCAGTTCAGCCCCAGCGGCGGGTGCTGAGTCGGGTCCTGGTTGACGACCCACGGCGAGACCAGCGCGTTCGCAAAGCCGGTGTGGCCGCAGTCGGTCTGCGAGATCGCGTAGCCTGCCGCCAGCCATTGATCTCCCGTTAGGGTCACGAAGCTGGCCGGGCCGCAGTACACGCCGCCACCCTCGGCCATGTAGTTGCCGTTCCAGGTGTCCGGAAGCGTCAGATCGATGCCGATCATCCCCGGCTGCCCGCCGCGCGGATCCGAGGTGTCGGTGATCTCGATTGCCACCTGACAGCCGCTGCCGGCGACCTCGTTCGCGGCGACCGTAGCCGAGTCGCCGCGGGGCAGGCCCGGTAGCGACGTCCCCGCCAGCGACGAGCATGCCAGAGCCGGCGTACCCGACGGAGTCGAGCTTGGGCTCGCGGTCGCTTCCGTCGCGGCCATGCCTCCGTACAGCGCTGCGATTGAGATCGCGCTCGCGAACAACAACACGATCGGACGATGCGGACGTGCGCACCGTCGTCTGCGCCAACTGGTCCTCATATCTATCCCTCTCCGCTCGCTCTCAGCAGGACCGGCTCCTGCTGACCCAGTCGAACTGGCGGCGGGACACTATTCTGTGCTCCAGCAATATGTCAAGTTTTTTGTGTTTGATGCGGTATAGCTTGACTTTTCTCTGCTTCGACGGCTAAATGTCCGCGTCCGTGCTCCCTCTCAGAGCCCCGCCCCCTCGCGATGAGCGATCGGTACTCGAGCGCGTGAACGAGTTGATCGCGGAGGTGGCGGGGTCAAACGTGTTTCAGCGAGAGCGACTCGACGGTCTGGTCCTGGGCTCGCTGGATGACCTGCGGCGGGTTCGGCCGGTCGACAAGGACGAACTCGTCCGTGATCAGCAGGCGCACCCGCCGTTCGGACGCAATTTGACCTATCCGCGCGAGCGGTATGTCCATCTGCACCAGACGAGCGGCACGTCCGGCTCGACGCTGCGCGTGCTCGATACCAGGGAGGACTGGGACTGGTGGCGGTCGTGCCTGCACGATGTCTTTGCCGCGGCGGGCGTCGGCGCGTCGGATCTCGTCGCGCTCGCCTACTCGTTCGGCCCCTACGTCCAGTTCTGGGCGTCTTACGAGGGCGCCGGAGCGGTCGGCGCGACCAGGATCGCTCTCGGCGGGATGAGCTCCGTCCAGCGGCTGGAGACGATCCGGGAGTACTCCGCCACCACGCTGGTCTGCACGCCGTCCTACGCCGTCCGGTTGGCGAACGTGGCCGATCAGAGCGGGCTGAGCGACGCGCTCTCGTCCGTCACGCGGATCATCTGCACTGGTGAGCCGGGCGCGTCGCTGCCCGCGGTGCGGGCGCGGATCGAGACGCTGTGGGGAGCCAGTTGTTTCGACCACGCTGGGCTTTCGGAGGTTGGTGCGTTCGGGTACCCGTGTGCCGCCGGCGGCGGGATCCATCTCAATGAGCGCGAGTTCGTGGCCGAGATCGTCGCGCCGGGAGGCGAGGATCCGGTCGGTCCTGGTGAGGTGGGAGAGCTGATCGTGACCGCCATCGGCCGCAAGGGGTTCCCCGCCATTCGCTACCGGACGGGAGACGTCGTCGAGTGCTGCGAGGATCCGTGTCCTGCGGGCCATGCCGGCCGGTGGCTTCCGGGCGGCATCCTCGGACGGACCGACGACATGGTGGTCATCCGCGGCATGAACGTGTTCCCCTCAGCCATCGAGCAGGTGCTGCGGGAGTTCGACGAGATCGGCGAGTTCCGGATCACCTACTACAGCGAGCCAGCAGCCATGGACGAAGTCAAAGTCGAAGTCGAGCTCGCCCACCCCAATCAAGGACGTGCGATCCAGGCCCGACTGCGAACCCGTCTCGGGCTCAGGGTGAGGATCGTCCCGCTCCAACCGGGAATCCTGCCGACCGACAGCGGCAAGGCTCGACGAGTCGTCGACATGCGACAGTCGCACCCCCGGCGTCTGTCCCCCGATCGGAGACGTAGATGAGCACCGACCCCGGGGCCGCCGACGCCGCGCGCTCGAGCAGCACCAGTCACGCCGTGGCCGATCGCATTCGCAACTTCGTCGCGGGCGAGCAACTCAAACCCGGCGACAGGCTCGGACGCGAAGAAGACCTCGCGCGCGAGTTCGGCGTCAGCCGACCCACGCTGCGCGAAGCCCTGAGGCTGCTCTCGAGCGAGCACCTGGTCCGCGCCTCGAAAGGCCCCGGAGGGGGAATCTTCGTCGCCGCGACACCCGAGCAAGGCATGGGCCTGAGCGTCAGCGCCACCGTCGCGACGATGCTCGACGCACAAAGCATCGGGCTCGACGAACTACTCGAAACACGCATGCTGCTCGAAATCCCCCTAGCCGGACTAGCGGCAGCCCGCGCCAGCGAGGAAGACGTTCTCGTGCTCCGCGGACTCGTCGAGGAGGTCAACGCGGCAGCCGACGATCATGCGCGAACGATCGAGGCTGACGCCCGGCTCCACCACCTGATCGCCAACATCGCCGACAACCGCCTCGCGGGCGCGTACAGCGCCTGGATCGTCGATGTGCTCCAGCCCCGGCTCGCGGCAGTGATCGAGCCAGCCGTCGTCGTGAGCGTGATCGCCGAACAGCACCGCGACCTGCTCGAAGCGATCGTCCGCGGAGACCCCGCGGCCGCCGAACGAGCCATGCGCGAGCACCTCGTCTACCTCCGCGACGTTGTCAACGCGCTCGAGCAAGCCGCACCAGCAAAGCTCTCCACCTAGGCGCGACGACCCGCCAGAATCAACCCTCGACCAAGCTTGGTCGCCCGCCTGTCCCACCGGACGAGGCGATGCTGCAGTGCGAGCCTCTCCTCGCCGATGAGGGCTAGAGAGGTCAGGCTCACGCAAGCGCTTCAGACGAGGACTACTCGGACCCGGTAGTGCGGGTTGCCATAGATCATTCGGGGTCGTCGGGCGGGCGGAGCTCATCGGCGTAGTGGCGCCATAGCGTTGATCGGCTGATTCCGAGCGCTTCCGCGATGTCCTGACTGCGGATGCCGACGCTGACCGCCGCGGCGATGAGGCGGCGGATCTCGTCGTCCTGGCGCTCGTGTGCTGCGCGTAACCGGCCGAGAGCTCGCGGCTCCACAGACGCTCTGATAGCCGCGAGCGCTCTCGGCCTAACCACTATCCGGCCAGAGATGCGGGCGTAGCCCCGCGAGCTCGATCGCCCGCTGCACCGGCTCCATGAGATGCGGATCGATTTGGAACCGCCAACCATTGGATCGTGACTCAGACACGGCGACGATCAGCTCTCGCAGGCCGCTGCTGTCGATGAACTCAAGCTTGGAGAGATCGAGGCGCAGGGCGTATCCCTCGTCTCTCAGTGGAGCGCTCCCCTTGGGTGTTGACGGTTCAGGCCGCGATGTTTTGTAGTGGCCCTGTGGCGTCGTCCCAAGTCTGACGGACTTCGGATGGTGTTCGGTAGTTGAGCCGGCTGTGGGGCCGGTCGTGGTAGTGGTCGATGTAGGTGGCGATCACCTCCCGGGCCTGGTCGAGGGTCTCGAACTCGTGGCGCCAGACGCAGCGTTCCTTCAGGTAGCGAAACCAGGATTCGATGAACGCCTGGCTCTCGGGGTCGCGGTAGCCGCCGCGGCGGTGAGCGACCCCGAGCCTGGAAAGCACGAGCTTGGTGGCCCGGGCGGTAAACGCGGAGCCGTTGTCGGTCCCGAGTGTCAGTGTCCCGGGTCCGATGCCCTGCTGTGTGACGGCGCGTTCGATCACGGCGATGGCTTCGACGGCTCGGCAGCGGAGGCTGATCTCCCAGCCGACGATCTCGCGGGTGCAGCAGTCGATGATCGCGTTCAGGTAGACCCAGCCGTGCTCGGCGACCCAAATCGAGGTCATGTCCAGGTGCCATAGCTGTCCGGGGCGCTGGACCTTGAAGAACCCTGGGCGGCGCCGGCGCGGCTCGTGTGTGCGCCGCTGGATCAACTTGCGCTCGCGCATCACGCGGAGCACCCGCTTGCGGTTCACCGGCCGGCCGAGCCGGCGGCAGACCCAGGCGGTCACGATCCGGTAACCGTCGGTCGGGTTCTCCTCGGCGACCTCGATGATCGCGGTCTCGACGTCGTCGACCGCCGGTCGCGAGCGCTCTGCCGTTGCCGGTCGGGTCGGGATCCGGTAGATCGCCTGCCTGGAGATCTGCAGGATGCGCGCCAGCGCTGAGGGGCTATGCCCCTCAGAGACGAGCTGACGGGCGTAGGCGACGCGCTGTCTCACTCCCACGTCCGGAACCCGTTTCCCAGGATCTCCAACTCATAGGTCTTGCGGCCGAGTGTCCGCTCGAGATCGCGGACACGCTTGCGCAGCTCGACCAGCTCGGTGCGCTCCTCCTTCCCAGCCAGACGCTCGGCACCGCCCTCAAGCAGCTTCTCCCGCCATGTGTAATAGAGGTTCTCGGAGATCTGATGCTCCCGGCATAGCTCAGCGATCGACCGATCGCCACGCAAGCCAGCCAGCACGATCTCCAGCTTCTGCGCGACCGTCCAAGTGCGGTACTGCTTCTTCTCGCTCAACGTGATGCTCCTGATGGTTGAGCGGCCCATCGTCCGGGGAGCCCCGGACGAGATCGCCGTCTTCACCGTCGCTCTACGAGCGCCGGCTCGACGACGACCTCGTCCGGGCAACCCTCACACGTGAACTGTCAACGCCCGACCGGGGAGCGGACCAGGTCAGTTCCTCGACCGCCACGCAGGTGTGTGCGCGCTTGTGCGCGTCCACCCCGATCACGATCATGTCCACCGTCCCTTCAGTTGAAGTTGAACCGCTGAAGCGGATCGCTGGCGGACAAACCTCAGTCGGGGCGATGCCACGCTCCTATCAAGTCACGCCGGTGATCCTCGGGCGGCGACGGGCGACAAAACCAAACTGAGCCAGGCCGATAAGCCGGCAGGGACTTTTTGAGTCAGCCCGCCGCCAGCCCGAGGACCTACCGAACGAGCCGGACGTCACCAGCCCTCCCGGACGATGACACTGAGGGAGACTTTTGGGGAGACCTCGGGGTCGCCGCGGCCGGCGATCGGGGGTTGCTGATGATCGAGCTTGTCGGTTGACTGACTTGTGTTGGCCACGAGGGCGTTCGACATCTCGTGTCTGTCGTCGTACTCAACCGCCCGGTCCGGGGATGAGCGTGGACATCGGCGGGCACTCAATTAGGCCGACAGGGAGCTGTCGGACTTGTATCGCGCGACGTCCGGTAGCTATGCTGCCGACCTACCGCACCGGAAGCGGGTGGCTTGGGGATGGACTGGGCGAGCGATGTGATCGGGCGTAACGCCGAGCTTTCGGGTGTCGACGGATTTCTGCACGAGGAAGGCTTTGCCGTGCTCGCGCTGGAGGGCGAGCCCGGGATCGGCAAGACGACGGTGTGGCAGGCGGGTGTTCGCCGCGCGCGCGGGCTGGGATACCGAGTGCTGGCTTGCAACGCAGCCCAGGCCGAGACGCGGCTGTCGTTCGTTGGGCTCGTCGACTTGCTCGGCTCGGTTCCGGAGGAGGCGGTCGCGGGTCTGCCGGAGCCGCAGCGGCGGGTGCTGGAGGTCGTTCTGCTGCGCGCGAGTGGGCGCGAGCTGCGGCCGGACCGGGCGACGATCTGCGTGGCGGTGCTGTCGCTCCTGCGCGCTCTCGCGGCCGAGCAGCCGCTGCTCATCGCGGTGGATGACGCGCAGTGGCTCGATGCGCCGAGCGCGTCGGTGTTGGAGTTTGCCGTACGCCGGCTTGACCGGGAGCGTATCCGGATGCTCGTATCGGTTCGTCTGTCGGGGGAGCCGTTGCGGACGTTCGACTGGGTCCTCGGCGAGCGGCGACAGAGCCTGCGGGTTGGATCGCTGAGCGTCGGCGCGCTGCACGAGCTGATCCGATGGAGGCTGGGCCGGGTGTTCGCCAGGCCAACGGTGATAAAGCTCGCGCGGGTCTCGAGGGGCAACCCGTTCTATGCGCTGGAGGTAGCGCGAGCGCTGCACGAGGGGGGAGAGCCGCACGCGGGGGAGCCGCTGCCGGTCCCGGAGGATCTGGCCAATCTGGTGCGCGCGCGGATTCGCCGGCTCCCCGCCGACTCGCGCGATGGGCTCCTGGTCGCGTCCGCGCTGCCCGTCCCGACGCTCGAGCTGGTGGGTGCGACGCATATCGCGGCCGCGGAACGCGCGGACATCGTCAGGGTCACCGGGGATCATCGCGTGGAGTTCACCCATCCCCTGTTCGCCTCGGCGGTGTATTCGTCTGTGTCGGCCGCGGAGCGACGCGCGGTCCACCGGCGGCTCGCGGGGCTGGTGGTGGACGAGGAGGAGCGCGCCCGGCACCTTGCCCTGGCCGCCGACGGTCCGGACGAGCAGGTCGCGCAGGCGCTCGAGGCCGGCGCCGTCAGCGCCCGTTCGCGGGGTGCGTGGGAGTCGGCCGCGGAGCTGCTGGAGCGAGCGTGTGAGCTGACGCCGGCGGAGCGCCGGCACGAGGTGCGGAGGCGGACGATCCGGGCCGCCGAGTGTCACGTCTACGCGGGTGACCGGCCGCGCGCCCGGACGCTGCTCGACCGGGTCCTGGTTCAGGGGATCGAGG
>DATFDC010000182.1:0-8391 GCA_035252415.1 Solirubrobacteraceae bacterium | reverse complement strand
CCGCCGCCGACGGGCGCCGGCCGCCCTTCCCTCGGCGACCGCTCCCAACTCCAGGGCGCGCTCCCGCCCGGCACGGCTCAGGTCATAGTGATCGTTCTCGGGACGTCCGGGCTTGGACTGGAACCACGCGCGGCGCAGCCCGAGGCGCGCGGCGAATTCGTGGAGCTCCTCGGCGCTGTCGGCCTGCAGGTGGCCGCCCCCGCTCCACCGTCCCCAGTCGCCGACCGCGAACGCGTTGTCGACGTACACCGTCAACGCGGCCCGGTGGACGTCACGCGGCTCGCGAGGGCGCGACGGATGTGAACGCGCGACCCTCCTGAAGCCATTCGGCGGCAACCTGCTCGAGCACCTCGAGCATGGCCCGCGCGGGACGCGACTGGTACCCGGCCGGCATCACGGCAACGATCGGCCGAGTGAGCTCGACCCCGCGCACGGTGCAGATCCGGACCTCGGGCGACGCGCTGCGCGCAACCATCTCGGGCACCGGCGCCACACCCACGCCCGCGGCGACGAATCCCAACACGGCGGTGTAGTCGTCGTTGTAGAAGGCGATGCGCGGATCGAATCCCTCGGCATGGCAGGCCCGGACGAACCGAGCGGCGTCGGGACATGCGTCGTGGGTGCCCAGCATCCACCGCTCCTCCGCCAGTTCGCCGAGCCGTATCCGGCGCCGCCCGGCCAGACGGTGCTGACGCGGGAGCGCTATGCGCATCGGCTCGTCGAACAGCAACGCTCCGTCGACGTCCGGAAGCTCCAGGCCGTGCTCGTCGTTACACAGCGCGAGGTCCACCTCCCCGGCCCGCAGCATCGGCAAGACCCCGGGCGGTTCGACCATCGACACCGACAGCTCGACCTCGGGCAGCCGGCGGCGAAACTCCATGACGGCCAGCGGGACGATCGTGGGCGCGGCGGAGGTGATCGTCGACATGCGCAGCCTCCCCGCCCGGAGGCCGAGCAGATCGTCCAGGTCATCTTCGGCGTCGCGCAGGCGAGCCAGGATGGCGTCCGCGTGCCGCACGAGAAGCTCGCCGGCATCGGTGAGGCGGACCCCGGTCGGGCGGCGTTCGAGCAGCATGGCTCCGGTCTCGCGCTCGAGCAGCGCCACGTGGCGGGAGATCGCCGGCTGCGTGTAGCCGAGCGCGTCGGCGGCCCCGGAGAATGAACCGCACCGGGCCACCTCGCGCAGGACCCGCAGTCGCCTGACATCCAGCATAACGAGAAGTTATACCGAATCAGCCAGAACCGTATTTGCATTTATGGCTGGGCGGCGGCACTCTCCAGTCATGGTCATGAGGATGTTCAAGGCCAAATCGCTCACCGACGCCGGCGGATACCGCCGCTCGCCGGCCGTGACCATCCGCTGGGCCACGCCGGACGACGCGCGGCAGGTGGAGGTCCTCGCCGAGCTCGACGAGGCCCCGCTCCCCCCCACCCCATTGCTGCTGGGCTTCGTCGGCGACGAACTGTGGGCGGCGCTGTCGCCCGGCACCGGAGCGACATTGGCCGATCCGTTCCGACCGACCACGGAGTTGGCTGACCTCCTCCGCGAGCGGGGCCGGCAGCTGACCGTGCCAGAGCTCAGACGGCCGCGGCTCGGCGTGATGCGCCTGCTGAGCCAGCCGCGGTAGAGCCGTCAGGAACCGACGTGAGCCGCCCGGGCGTGCTCGAGACCCGGCCGCCGGGAGTCCGAGAATCGCCAGCACGCTCCGGCGGTGACCGCGGCCACGATCAGCACGGCCGGCCAGGCGCCGATGGCGAGAGCCAGCACGTGAGAGAGCGCGAACGCTCCCAGACCTCCGACTGACAGCCAGACCGTCGTTCGCCGGCCGTCCCGGCGCGCCCAGATGGCCACGCAGACCAGCCCGCACAGGGCCAGGACCACGCCACCCAAGGGTCGCGATCCGGTCGACACCGCGACGGCGTAGCCGCCGATCAGCGCGACGGCGGCGATCGGAGCGGTCGGTAGTCGATCGAGCACGCGTCGAGCATAGAGCCTGTTCATTGGGCGGGCTGCAGCGAGGCGGCGATGGCCAGCAACTGTCCCGCCGGGATGCTGTCGGTCAGCGTGTTCGAGACCCAGTAGGCCGCGCCCGACGTCTTCCACGCGACCAGCGACAGCTTCCCGCCGTTGAAGAACTCGAGCAGCCGCTTTCCGTCGACGATCTCGGTCCGGGTGGGGCGGTTGAGGATCGGCGGATTCGTCCAGGTCGTGCCCTGCACGCCGTAGTAGTCCCCGAGCGAGGGTCTGGTCACGAGCGTCATCCGGTAGGCCGGGTAGCTCCGGCCGCCCGCGTCGATCCGGTACGCGCGCGGGTAGGCGTGCGGGTCCGCGACCTCGAGCGGGCAGTTGCCGGCGCTGCTCGAGCAGTAGCGCGACCCGGCTCTGATCACGCGGGGGTAGTAGACGGGCAGTCCGGAGCCTCGGAGGGCCGCGGCTTGGGATTGCCCATCGGCGGGATCGGCGACGAGGCCCTTGCTTGTCGGGGGGGCGGAGTCGGAGGCGGGGGCGGTGGAGGTTGCGGCGGCATCCGGGGCGGTGGTCGGGGTGACGAACTGCTCGTAGGCGGCGTCCTCGGCGGTCCGGGTGGCGGTGATGTAGCACGGCTCGGTGGTGCCTCCGCACGGCAGCTCGATCGCCGGGAACGGGATCGGCTGGACCGGGCGGCCGAGGGAGGACGCGACGAGCTTGAACAGGTTGATCACCCCATCGGTGGTGTGCAGGTTGTGATCGGTCGTGGCGTTCTCGCCGAAGATCCTCAGCAGCGTGCCCTCGTCGCTGAGCATCCGGTCCCGGCTGAACTGGCCCTTGGCCCAGCGGATGAAGTCCTGCGCGCGGGCGTCGCGAACGATGTCCGAATCGGTGTGGCGGAAGCGCACGAACGAAAGCGCGTCGGCCCCGCACAGCTTCTGGTAGCCGGGCTCGATGTCGATGCTCGAGTAATTGGTGACCGCGGTGTTGTTGTAGTAGCGGTGGTCGATGTCGGCGTAGACGCAGCCGATCGCGTCGATGATCTTCTCGAAGCCGGCGAAGTTGAAGTCGACCACGTGATCGACCTTCAACCCGGGGAAGACCTGTTGCTGGAGGACCTTGGTCAGCAGGCTCGGGCCCCCGTAGAAGTACACCGCGTTGAGTTTGCTGGCGACCGTCGTCCCGCCGTGGGGGATCTCGACCTTGAGATCGCGCGGAACCGACAGGACCTTGATCGTCTTTGAGTTCGGGTCGAGCCGGACCAGCATGATCGTGTCGGTATTGACGTCCTTGAACGGCGTTCCGGCCCGGTGGTCCGAGCCGATCACGAGGATGGTCTGCGGCGGACCCGCCGCGGCGGCCGGAGCGAGATGGCGCAAGCTGTGGATGCCGAGGGCAAGCCCGAGCACGGCCGCGACCGGCAGGACTGCGGCCGCGGCGACGAGCAGGTATCGCCGCGCGCTCCCCCGGCGCGGCGGCGGGCCACTCCGGATACGCCGCCGCAGCTCGTCCGCCGCCTCGCGTTCGTTTGGACTCAGCACCTCCGGGTCCGGCACCGGGTTGTGCGCCGCGACCAGCGCGATCAATCGATCATCGGGATTCATCGCGCCTCCTCGGTGGCTCGCCCTTCGAAGTGTGTGAGCTGGGACTCCCCCAGGTGCGCGGCCAGCCGGCGGCGCGCGCGGTGAAGCCGCGCCCGGAACGCGGCCGGCGTGCACCCGACCACGCGTGCGGCACGCCGCGGCTCGAGTCCCTCCCAGGCGACCAGGAGCAGCGCCTCCCGCTCGGGCGCGGTGAGCATGGCGATCGCATCGCCGAGCGAACCGAACACATCGCCGACCGGCTCGACCCCGTGCGAGCGCGAGGCCAGGCTGGAGAGGCGATCGATCAGCGCCGCGCGGCGCGCCTCGCCCCGTCTCTGGTTGGCGAGCACCCGCCGAGCCACGCCCAGCAGGTATGGCAACGCGTCCTCGGGGAGCGCGTCGAGCCGCCGCCATGCGACCAGAAAGGTCTCCGACAGCACGTCGTCGACCGGTGCTCCGCCCGACCGTCGCACCACGTACGCCCGGACGGCCGCGAAGTGCGCGGCGAACACCGCATCGAACCGCGTGCCGCGGTCAGCGTCGCGAGAGTTTTCGGCCATCCGCACCCATCATGTCCAGATCCGCTCGTGACGTGACGGGATGCATGGAGCCGGCGGGCTCTCCGAATAACGTAGCCAGCGCGCAGGCCAGGAAGCATGCGGCACCGAGGCTGGTGTTCCAGTTCGCGGCAGCCAGATCGAGAATCGAGCCGGTCGAGGGGACGACATAGCCGGCGATGGCCGAGATGCCGAAGAAGACGCAACCGAGCAAGTTGACCGCCGGCTGCCACCAGCCAGGACCTTCGCGTGCCGGCCGCCAGCCGTGGCGGGGCGAGGCGAGATAGGCGATCGCGCCCGAGATCAGGAAGCAGATCGAGCCGAGCGCGTCGGGCCGCCACACGAGCCGGTTGTAGGCGGGATTGGAGATTGCCGTTTGCATGGTCCGGAACGTGGTGCGGTTGAAGAACAGCGTGCCTGCGGACTGGATCACCGCGCTCGACCACGCTGCGCGTCCGTCGGCCCGGGCCCGGCGCTCGGGCCAGGCCAGCCAGGACTGGAGCCCGCCACCGATCGTGAACAGGATCGAGCCGACGAAGAACGTTGCGCCGTCGGCGGTCTCGCCGACCAGCTGCACGTACCCGGGAAACGGCCCGATCAGGAAGCACGTGGAGCCGAGCGCGAAGAACAGCGCCATCCATCGCGGGCGAGTCAAGACGCCGACGCTAGGTCGGTTGTCATCCGCCGCATCGCCCGATCGGGGTGATGCACCCGGGCGCACCCACGTCGACGATCGCCGCGAGCCCACGAACCAGGAGAGAAAGCGATGACGATCGTACGGTCCGAGCGCCTCGAGGAGAGGTTCGGCAACAAATTCCTGCTCGAGCCCGCCCCGGACGCGCGTCTACCCGAGACCGGCATGACCGCCCTGGACGCCTACCGCCTGATCTAGGAAGAGCTGGTGCTGGACGGGATCCCAGCCCGCAACCTGGCCACGTTCGTCACGACCTGGATGGAGCCAGAGGCTCAGAGGCTCATCGCCGAGAACCTGCATCGCAACTTCATCGACCACGCCGAGTATCCGCAGACGGCCGAGATCGAGCAGCGCTGCATCCGGATGATCGCCAACCTGTTCCACGCCCCCGGCGACACGACCGGCGCGCGCACCCAGGGCTCCTCCGAGGCGATCATGCTCGGTGCCCTGTCGCTCAAGTGGAAGTGGCGCGAGCGCCGGGAGGCCGCCGGCAAGCCGACCGACCGGCCGAACCTGGTGTTCGGCGGCGACGTCCACGTGGTGTGGGAGAAGTTCTGCCGCTACTTCGACGTCGAGCCGCGGATCGTCCGTCTCGCGCCCGACAAGTACACGATCGGCCCAGAGGATGTCCAGCCCCACGTGGACGAGAACACGATCGGGGTTGCGGCCGTTCTCGGCACCACATTCACCGGACACTCCGACGACATCTCGGGGATTGACGCGCTGCTGGTGGGCCTCAAGCACGACCACGGACTCGATGTGCCGCTGCACATCGACGCCGCCAGCGGCGGATTCTTCTGGCCGTTCGTGTACCCGGATACGGCGTGGGACTTCCGGCTCGAGCAGGTCCGCTCGATCAACGTCTCAGGCCACAAGTTCGGGCTCGTATACCCCGGGATCGGCTGGCTCGTGTTCCGCGAGCGGAGCGATCTCGCCGAGGACCTCGTGTTCTATGAGAACTACCTCGGGAAGACCGACGCGACCTTCACGCTGAACTTCTCAACTGGCTCGTCGATGGTCCTGGCCCAGTACTACAACTTCATCCGCTTCGGCCACGACGGCTACACGTACGTCATGGAGACCATGCACCAAAACGCCTGCACGCTGGCGGAGGACATGGCGGCGCACGGCCGGTTCGCGGTGATCGGCGCGGATGAGGAACAGCTTCCGCTGATCGCCTTCCGGCTGGCCGAGGAGCACTCCTACGACGAGTTCGACATCGCCTCCCAGGTGGCCGCCGAGCGCGGCTGGATGGTCCCGGCCTACACCCTGCCACCGAACGCCGAGCACGTGAAGATCATGCGCGTGCTGGTCAAGGAGACGCTCGGCCACGCACTGGCGCAAACGCTGTACAACGATCTCGTCGAGGCCTGCGACACGCTCGAGCACAAGGGCCGCTTGCACGAGCGCGATCGCAAGCGGGTCAAGACCGGCGTCGGCTACTGACCGGGCCGCGTTAGATCAGAGAAACCCGATCATGCCCTTGAGGACGAGCAGGGTCCCGATCGCCGCGAAGCCCCGCACCGCGAACATGTGAGCGTGCCTGCTCACCCAGAGCTTGGCGCGCGCGATTGCCTCGGGCGTCTTCTCGGGCGCGACCAGGAAGCTGATGAACGGGACCTCGAGCAGCCACATCATGATGATGTTGAAGCCGATCACGAGCAGCACGGTCTCAGCCACCGAGTAGTGCAGCTTGTGGATCGAGGCCAACCCCGCGAGGTAGGAGGCGCCCGGCAGCGTCAGCGCGGCGCCGACCAGGAACGTGACGCAGGGCGACCCCTTACTCAGCTCGCGCTGCCACCGCGGCGGCTCATGGGGACCCTTGGCCGCCTTCTTCGCTGCTCTTCGCTCCCTCATCCGGTCGACCCGGCCCGTGTAGAACACGAATGAGATCGCGAGGAAGACCGCTCCAAGCCCGATGTCGACCGCCGGACTGAGGGTGTTCTCCGTTGTGCTGGCCGCGCTCGAGTCCGATAGCGAGAACACGATGATCAGGCCCAGCGTGACGCTCGTGATGTAGGCGCCGAGCAGGTATCCGCCCATCAGCCGGACCGGCCGGTCCAGGAGCAGCATCACGGTCGTCGCCGCAACCAGCGTCGGGTTCAACGAGGCGGTCAGCGAGAGCAGGATTACGTCGGACATCGTCGGCCGTGCTCATCATGAGCGGTTGAGCCCGCCGCGTGGTCATCCAGACCGGGTGATGACGGCGCGCGGGCGCCTCGTAGCGTGAGGGGTGCTGATGGCGACTGGCAGTGCCCCTGCGCTCACCCCCGAGCAGGCCGACGCGACGATCCGCAGCACGCGCTACGCCGCGCTGCTGGTCGTGGTCGCGATCATCGGCGTGGTGGTTTCGCTGGCGGCGTGGTGCTTCCTGGAAGGCATCTACCAGATCCAGCAGGAGCTCTACGTCCATCTGCCGCATGCGGTCGGCTACTCGCAGGGGCCGCCCAAGTGGTGGCCGCTTCCGGTCCTCGCGGTGGGCGCGCTGATCTGCGCGATAACGATCCTGCGGCTGCCCGGCAACGGAGGTCACATCCCGGCCGAGGGGCTCGCGATGAGTGGCGGTGCCCCCGGTCCGTCCGCGCTCTCCGGGGTGATTCTGGCCGGCCTGGCGACCGTCGGCAGCGGGCTCGTGCTGGGGCCGGAGGCGCCGTTGATTGCGCTCGGTTCCGGCACGGCCGTGCTTGCCGTCAGCCTCGCCCGTCGCGAGTTCCCCTCGCAGGTGTTGATGATCATCGCCGCCGCCGGAAGCTTCGCCGCCGTGTCGTTCATCTTCGAGTCGCCTGTCCTCGCCGCGATCCTGCTGATCGAAGCTACCGGGCTGGGCGGCCCCAGGCTGCGGGTGGTGGTGGTCCCCGGCCTGCTGGCGGCCGGCATCGGCTCGCTCGTATCGATCGGGATGGGCTCGTTCACCGGCCTGAATACGAGCCACTATGCGCTCGGGGCGCTGCCCCTGACCCAGGTCGCACAGCCGCACGTTGGGGAGTTCGCCTGGACGATCGCCCTGGGTGCCGCCATCGCGGCCGGGACCAGCCTGATCATTCGCGGCGGCCTGCACACGTACCGGTTCGTCTCGCGTCGACGTGTTCTCCCGCTCCTGCCGGCGATCGCATTGATTATCGCCGGCCTGGCCATCCTGTTCTCGCAGATCACCGGCAAGGACTTTGAGGAAGTCTTGTTCTCGGGTCAGGACCAGCTGCCGGGACTGGTCAGCCAGGCATCGACCTGGTCGGTCGGTGCCCTGGTCTGGCTGGTCCTGTTCAAAGGCGTCGGCTACGGCCTTTCGCTCGGCAGCTTTCGGGGCGGCCCGACGTTCCCGGCTCTGTTCCTCGGCGTCGCGGCCGGCGTCATGGCCTCGCACCTGCCCGGGTTCCCAATCCAGGCCGGCGTGGCCGTGGGTATGGGCGCCGCGACGGTCGCCGTCCTGCGCCTTCCGCTCTCGGCCGTGGTGATCGCCACCGTCCTGAGCGGCCAGGCAGCCGCCCACGTCGAGCCATTGATCATCGTCGGCGTCGTCGTCTCGTACGTCATTACGCTGCTCCTCGCGGCTTCACCGGCGCGCGCCGAAGCTCCGGCGTCCGATGCGCC
>DATFDC010000181.1:0-3867 GCA_035252415.1 Solirubrobacteraceae bacterium | reverse complement strand
CGAGCGACGCCGCGCCGCCCACGATCAACTCTCGGTTGGGACGCCCGCGCCACCGGGCGTAGACGGCCGCTCCGGCGACCGCGCCGGCCCCCCAGGCAGACACCATCCCGCCATAGCCGGCGGCACCGGCGTGCAGCGAATGCTGGGCGAACACGACCTCGACCGGAACCGAGATCGTGAAGAACAGGACGCCAACCGCCTGCAGGAGCAGCAGCCGGCTGATCTCCGGCACCTGCCGGGCGTAAGCGAGCGCCGCACGCACCCTGCCCTTGGTCTCGCGACGTTCCGGGGCGGGCTCGGGCAGTCCTCGGGCGGTGGCCAGGTTGACGGCGCACACGGCGAAGATGCCGGCGTTGGCGAGTAGCGCGACGCTGGTGCCGCCCGCTGCGACCAGCGCGCCGCCCAGGGCGGGACCGAACATGAAGCAGATCGAGAACGCGGCGTTCGACACGGCGTTCCCCTCGCGCAGCAGACCCTCGGCGGCAGTGACGGACACGGTCGCGGCGCGGGTCAGTGCCCGGGCCGTCATGGCCAGCACCCCGTCGAGGAAGGCCAGGATCAGCACCGAGACGACCGAGAAGTGGTCGCTGGCCACCCAGGCCAGGATCAGGAAGATCGCGGCCTCGATCCAGTGCAGCACGGGCAGCACGGCGCGCGCAGACAGCTGGTCGAGCCGCGCCACGGCCATCGGCGAGATCAGCGCGGGCACGAACTGCGCGGCCAGGAAGAACGCCGTAGCCCCGAGCGCGCTTCCCGTACGGCGGTACACGAGAAGCGCCAGCGCGACCGACCCGACCATGAACGCGAGCTCGTTGAGCGAGTACGCGGCCAAAAGCCGCCGGTAGACAGGGATTCTCAGGACCGGCTTCACGGGGTATACCTCCGCCGCGATCCTAATACCGCGGGGAGACCGCCGTCCGGTCCGGCCACGTCGGCTGTGTCAGGCATCGGACGACTCGCGGAGCTGGAGCATGGGTCGGGCGGTGGACGGTGCCTCCCGGTCCGAGGCAGGGATACCCGCAACCGCGCCCCCATCAATCGTGTTTTCGGTGCAAGGCGTCCACGCGCGGGAAGGTCTCACGCGCCCCGGCTGTCATCCTCTTTGTTGGGATGACGCTTCGTTCTCGCGCCTGGCATCGCACGCATACCCATACGCACGGAGAATTTCCTCCGGAGCGGCTGGCCGCCGAGCGCGAGTACCGGGTGTCGGTCTGCCTGCCCGCCCGCAACGAGGCTCGCACGATCGGGCCGATCCTCTCGGAACTTATGCCCCTGCGCGAGCGCGGGGTGCTCGACCAGATCGTCGTGGTGGACCGCTCGAGCGACCAGACGGCCGAGATCGCCCGGAGTCTCGGCGCGGAGGTGCACTCCCAGGACGACCTGATGCCGGAGCTGGGCCCGGTGCTCGGCAAGGGCGACGCGATGTGGCGGGCGTTGCCCGTGCTCACCGGCGAGGTGATCTGCTTCCTGGACGCCGACTCCGAGCAGTTCGGCGCTCACTTCGCCTGCGGGGTACTCGGGCCCGTGCTGTGCCGGCCCGAGATCTCGTTCGTCAAAGGCTTCTACCGCCGGCCGTTCCGGATCGGCGAGACCACCATGCCCGACGGCGGCGGCCGGGTCACCGAGCTGACCGCCCGCCCCCTGCTCAACCTGTTCTATCCGGACCTGGCCGGAGTTCGCCAGCCGTTGGCCGGGGAGATCGCGGCGCGGCGCGAGCTGCTCGAGCGGCTCCCGTTCGCCACCGGCTACGGCGTGGACATCGGCCTGCTGATCGACGCTTATTCGGCCGTCGGTCTCGACGGGATCGCCCAGGTCGATCTCGAGGTACGCCAGAACGCTCACCAGCCGCTGCAGGATCTCGGGCCGATGGCGTACGCGGTGCTCCGGGCGGTGGCTGGGCGCCTCGAGCGCGAGGGCCGGCTGCGAGGACCGCTGCCCGACACATTCGGCGTCCCCGGGGTGGACGCGCCATATGTCGCGGCCGCCGAGCCGGTCGAGCGTCCGCCCCTGCGCAGCCTGCGCGCGGCCGCCTGATCAGGCGTCTCGCTTGAACGCCGCGCGCGCCGCCTGACCGCCGAGCGCGCTCCGCTCGAGATATCCGTAGGTGCCCCGGTCGCGCAGCTCTTCGGCGGCCTCGCGCAGGCCACCCAGCGCCGCAAACGCGAACGCTCCCCCCACCGACACCCGCGCCACCCCGAGCGCGGCCAGCTCGGCCGTGCCCGGCGTGCCCGGCACGGCCAGCACGCTGACCGGGAGGTCGACCGACTCGACCACCTGCCGGATGTCCTGGGCGGACTTGAGGCCCGGGGCGAACAGCACATCCGCGCCGGCCTCCTGGTAGCTCTGCAGACGCTCGATCGTGTCGGCCAGGTCGTCGCGTCCGCGGATCAGGTTCTCGGCTCGCGCCGTGAGCACCATCCGGACCGAGCCCGAGTGGGCGATCTCGGCCGCGGCCACGACCCGTTCGCGGGCCAACCCTCGCTCATAGATCCCGGTCTCGGGATTGCCCGAGTAGTCCTCGACCGAGCAGCCGGCCAGGCCGGTGGCTTTCGCTCCACGGATGGTCTCCGCGACGCCGTCGGGTTCGTCGGCAAACGCATTCTCGAGGTCGGCCGAGACCGGGAGGTCGGTGCCGGCCGACAGCTCTGTAGCGTGGGCCAGGGCCTCCTCGCGGGTGACGCCCCCGTCGAGCTTGCCGAGCGTGGCCGCGTGCCCGCTGCTCGTGGTGGCCAGGGCCTTGAAGCCGAGCCAGGCGAGGATGCCCGCCGACCCGACGTCCCATGCGTTGGGCATGAGCAGGGGTTCGCCCTTCCTGTGCAGCTTGAGGAACTGCTCTGCCTTGTCTGCCTGGGTCGCGCTCATGGGAAGTCAGCCTAACGGGCTTGGGTAACCTCGGGGCATGACCTCGCCCTCGACGTTCTCGCTCGGCCGCGAAGGCGCCGACGACGGCTCGTTTCGCCGGCAGGAGAGCCAGTTCCGTCGCTGGGTGTCCGACGAGCCGGGCAGCGAGTTCTCGGTCGCCGGCGGGCGTTACCACCTGTACGTGGCGCGCGCCTGCCCGTGGGCGCACCGGACGATCATCGCCCGGCGGCTGATGGGCCTGGAGGACGCGATCGATCTGTCGTTCGTCGACCCGATCCGCGACGAGCGCGGCTGGGCGTTCACCGGTGGCGAGTACGTCGACCCCGTGAACGGGTTCTCGTTCCTGAGCGAGGCCTACCTGGCGACCGACGCAGGGTACGAGGCCCGGGTGAGCGTGCCGGTGCTGTGGGACCGGGAAACCGGGGTGATCGTCAACAACGAGTCGGCCGACATCCTGCGGATGCTCGGCACGGTGTTCAGGCCGTTGGCTGCGGATCCGATCGAGCTCTATCCGGTTGCATTGCGGGCCGAGATCGACGAGCTGAACGAGCGCATCTACGAGGGCGTGAACAACGCGGTTTACAAAGCGGGCTTCTCGCGGCGGCAGGAGGTGTACGAGGCCGAGGTGCGCGGGCTGTTCGCGATGCTCGACGAACTCGACGCCCGTTTGGCCGGATCGCGGTTTTTGTTCGGGCCGGAGCCGGTCGAGACCGACTGGCGGCTGTTCACCACGCTGGTCCGGTTCGACGCGGTTTACCAGATCCACTTCAAGTGCTCGCTGCGCAAGCTGATCGAGTACGAGCACCTGTGGCCGTACGCCCGCGACCTCTACCAGTGGCCGGGCGTGGCCGACACGGTCAGCTTCGACGAGATCCGCCGCCACTACTACATGACGCATCCGATGATCAACCCGAGCGGGTTGGTGGCGTTGGCGCCGACGGCCGGCTTCGACGCACCCGCCGGCCGCGCCTGACTCGTCACGGCACGAACCACACGGCGAGCGTG
>DATFDC010000180.1:0-7495 GCA_035252415.1 Solirubrobacteraceae bacterium | reverse complement strand
CGCTCGCCCATCAGGTACACGCTCGGGTACTTCATGGTCAGCCGCGAGCCCAGGTTGCAGTCGACCCACTCCACGGTGGCGTCCTCCTGCGCCACCGCGCGCTTGGTCACCAGGTTGAACACGTTGGTCGACCAGTTCTGCACGGTCGTGTAGCGGATCCGCGCGCCCGGCTTGGCGATCAGCTCGACCACGGCCGAGTGCAGGCTGTTGCTGCTGTACGTCGGGGCCGTGCAACCCTCGACGTAGTGCACGTAGGAGCCCGGCTCGGCGATGATCAAAGTCCGCTCAAACTGGCCCATGTTCTCAGTGTTGATCCGGAAGTAGGCCTGCAGCGGCATCTCCACATGGACGCCCTCGGGCACGTACACGAACGAGCCGCCCGACCACACGGCGCTGTTCAGCGCGGCCAGCTTGTTGTCGTTGGGCGGGATCACGGTGGCGAAGTACTCACGCACGATGTCCTCGTGCTCGCGCAGCCCCGAGTCCATATCGACGAAGATCACGCCCTGCTTCTCGAGGTCCTCGCGTACCTGGTGGTAGACGACCTCGGACTCGTACTGGGCCCCCACGCCAGCCAGGAACTTGCGCTCGGCCTCGGGAATGCCCAGCCGGTCGAACGTCTTCTTGACATCCGCGGGCACGTCGTCCCAGCTGCGGCCGGGCTTCTCCGACGCGCGGACGAAGTAGTGGATGTCGTCGTAATCGACATCGGCCAGGAGCGGCGAGCCCCACGTGGGCTGGGGGCGCGACAGGAAGTGGTCGAGCGCCTTCAGACGGAACTCGCGCATCCACTGCGGCTCTGACTTGAACTCGGAGATCTTCTCGACGATCTCCCGGTTCAGCCCCTTCGGCGCCTTGTACAGGTAGTTCTCGGCATCGCGGAAGCCATAGCGCTCGTCGTAGTCCGCGTTGATGGCCGCGAGCTGCTCGTTCTCGGTCAGTTCAACAGCCACTAATCCACCTCCAGCTTGATCGTCTCGTCTTCGATGATGACCGGAAACGTGTCCACGGGAACGTATGCCGGCAAGGTCAGGGGCTTTCCGGTCTTCAGATCGAACAGCGACCCGTGCCGGGGGCATTCGACCGTGCACTTGTCCGCGTCGAACTCGCCCTCGGCCAGCGGCCCGTCGTCATGCGAACACCGATCCTCGATCGCATACAGCGCGCCACCGCAGTTGAACACGCCGATTTCGAGGTCCTCCCATTCGACCAGGCGCATCGCCCCCGGCGGGAGCTCCTCCACGGAGCAGACCTCGACTATTTCCGGCACGTTCTCGTAAGTCCTAGCGGATTGATCGGATATGACAGAGAGTCTAGCGGGCGCGGCCTCGAGGCAGTGCCGCGCTCCCTACCGCGCGCCTACGCCGCGTTGCTCTCCGGCTCCCAATCCACCGCGTGCCCGAGCGAGGCGCCCTTGAGCACCTTGAGCGAGAGCAGCACGCACTTCATCCGCGTGGCCGAGATGTCGATGCCCAGCAGGTCGAGCACGAACGACCGGTCCAGCTTCAGCACGTCATCCACCGGCATGCCCTTGATCTCGTCCGACGCCATCGACGCCGCGGCCTGCGAGATCGCGCATCCGTGCCCGGAGAACCGCACCTCCTCGATCCGGCCCTCCCCGTCCAGCGCCAGCTGCACCCGGAGCTCATCCCCGCACAATGGGTTCAGGTCATGGAACTCCAGATCCGGCCCCTCGATCTCCGCCGCCGGCGGACTCCAGTTGTGCGGATGCTTGTAGTGATCCAGGATGTTCTCGCGGTACAGCTCGTCCATCGTCAATTAGCGTAGCGAGCGCCTTCGGCAGCAACGCATCCATCGCAAGGTCATAGTCCAGCCGATCCCCGGCCGACAGCGGCCGGCACGTCGACGCATCCACCGCCACATCCATCGCCCGGTGCTGTTCGGCCAGGCCCGGGCCAGGGGCCGCCTCCTGGCCGGGCACGGCCGCGATCACCCGTCCGTCCGGCCGCCGGAACCGCACGGCGCCGCCTCGCCCGCCTTCAACCCCGAACCCGCCTTCGTGCACCAGCCGGTGGTGATACGAGCACAGCTGAACCAAGTTGTCCAGCGTCGTCGGACCGCCCCGCGCCCAATGCCGAATGTGGTGCGCGTGTAGGTGTCGCTCGTGCGTGCAGCCCGGGAACCGGCATCCCTCATCCCGACTGCGCAGCGCCCGCCGCACCGCTGGTGGAATCGTTCGCGTCCGCCTCGCCACCGTCAGCGGCTGCCCGTCGCGCTCCAAGATCCGCACCACCGAAGCGTCACACCCCAGCCGCCTCGCGGTCTCGGGCGCCAGCGCCGGCCCACTGGACACGTGACAGCGCTCGCCCACCCGCTCCGCCACCAGCGTGGCCGCATCGACGTGCACGACCAGCTCACACCGCTCACTGCCGCTGGCGGCCGTGCGGGAGCCGGCCGACTCGTCCATCGCCGTTCGAGCCATCGCCACCAACGCATCCGCCCGGCATGCCGCCACCGGCGACCGCGCGAACGCGTCCTCCTCCTCCGGCTCCTGCTCGAACGCCTCGAGCGCCTTCACCACCATTCCGCCCTCCGCCGCGGGCAGCCGCGCCTCCAGTCGCAGCGACCCATCGTCGTTCCAGCTCCATTTCAGGTAGCGCTGATCGTGCGCTCGCTGCGCCGTGTCGAGCGTCGCCGAAAGTGCGCCCGCGTAGCAGCGCACCAGCTTCTCCAGCTGCGCACCGGTCGCATGCCGCGCGATCTCCACCAACCCGGCTTCGGTCTCCGGCATGGCCACCCGGCTGAGCGCCCGGACCTTGCAATACGACAGCTCGCCACGGGCAAACGCCGCCCGTGTCATCGGCAGCTCCCTGAGACGATGCGCGACGCGCACGTGCTGGCGCGCTGTGATCAACCCGATCGAGCATCGCCACGACAGCCAATGCGCACACGACTTCACGCCCCATTCGGCCCACCCGCCCCGGTCGTCGAACTCGGCAACGAGCTCGAGCCAGCGGCACGTCGCCACCGCGATGTGCGCAGCCAGCTCACAGATCTCGCGCTCCAACGCCTCGAGCGACGCGACCGGCGACATCTCCGGCTCCACGACCTCGACGGTGGCATCAACAGTCGAACACATGTTCGATAGACTACGCCCCGCCTCGGACGGAACCGCAGTGGATCCGGGCGAATGCCCAACGCCGGATCTCAAGGCCAGGTGCAACCGAATGGTTGCTGATTCCGCGGAATCGTCCCGGGCCGTCGCCCAGGCCGCATCAGACGACGCCGGCCTGCGTCAGCTCCACGAGGCGCCGCGCCACGGCATCGATCCCGGCGATCTCGAACGCGGCGCGCTGGGTTCCGGCCCCGCCACCGCGGGCGACGAGGGCGTGCAAACCGTCCAGCTCGTCCGCGCAACCGAGCTCGCCCGCCCACCGCGAAGCGCGCTCCAGCGCGTCCTCGAGCAGCTCGCTGACCGACCGGAGCGTGCCCTCGGCACCAGGGAGCCGACCGTGGACACCGAACCGGGCGGCCCGGAACAGCCCCTCCTCGACGAGCTCTGGGGGAGGATCGTCCGCCGATCCAGCCTCAGCGGCCTCCCGGGCCAGGCAGTGCACGAGCGCGACCAGCGCCGCGGTGTCGGCGAGCTGGGTCTGGGCATCGAGAGCCCGGATCTCGACCGTCCCCAGCCGCGGATGGGGGCGGAGCTTCCACCAGAACCACGTGTAGTCCGGGACGTCGGCCGCGCGGGTCAGCTGCCGGGTCATGTCCCGGAAGTCCTCGAAGTCGCGCATGGCCCGCGGAGCCCCCGAGCGAGGCCAGCCGCGCAGCGTCACCTCGCGCGCCGACGCCAGGCCGGTGTCGCGGCCGTGGCGAAACGGTGAGTTGGCGGCGAGGGCCTGGAGCAACGGCAGGTCGCGTCGCAAGCCGTTGAACACCTGGATCGCGGTGTCGGCATCCGGCATCCCAACGTGGATGTGCAGGCCGGCGACCGGCGTCAGAGCGGCATCCCCGAGCAGGAAGTGGATGCGTTCGTAGCGCTCCTTGTCGGTGATCTCCGCGTCGCCCTCCTCGGCCAGGGGATGCGTGCCTGCCCCGAGGATCCCCGCTCCCGTCGCCACGACTGCGCGGCGGAGCTGGGCAATCTCACTCACCGCATCTCCAACCCGCGCGTGTACCTCGGTGATCAGCTCGACCTGACAGGCATGCAGCTCGGGCTCGACGCGACCCGACACCTCGCCGAGCCGCTCCAGCGCCGCGCCGGAGCTGTTGGCCTGAACGCCAGTAACCGGATCGACGAGGAACAGCTCCTCCTCGACGCCGATCGAGAACGGCTCCCCGGACCCGAAGCGATGCTCGTCGCCCGAGGCCAAGCGCCTACCCGAGCTCGTCGGCGAACGCGCTCAGCGCCCGCTCCACATCTTCACGGCTCACGTCCAAGTGCGTGACCGCCCGCACACGATGCTGGTCGAACGCCTGCAACTCGACCCGGTCGGCCATCCGCGCCACCAGCCCGGGCGCATCGTCGACCGAGAAGATCACGATGTTCGTCTCCACGGTGGCCGGGTCGATGGACACCCCGGGCAACGAGCCGAGCCCGCGCGCGAGCACCGAAGCGTTCTCGTGATCCACCGCCAGCCGATCCACGTTGTGCTCGAGCGCGTACAGGCACCCCGCGGCCACGATACCCGACTGGCGGAACGCGCCACCGAGCATCTGCTTCCACCGCCACGCCTCGTCGATGAACGAACGCGACCCGACCAGGACCGCACCAACCGGCGCCCCCAGCCCCTTGGTGAAGTCCAGCCAGGCGCTGTCGAATCCGCCCGCCCACTCGGCGGCCGCGACCCCCGAGGCCACCACCGCGTTCATCAGCCGTGCCCCGTCGAGGTGGGTTCGCAAGCCGGACCGCCCGGCGACCTCCAAGACCGAACGCACAACCGATAGCGGCCAGACCGTCCCCCCACCCAGGTTGCTCGTCTGCTCCACGCACACCAGCCTCGAGCGCGGCATGTACCGGTTCCCCACCGGTCGGAGCGCCGCCGAAAGCTGCTCGGCCGTGAACACACCCCGATCCCCATCCAGCGTCCGCACCATCAGGCCGGCCAGCTGCGCCGGACCACCTGCCTCCGAGTTCACCGGATGCGCGGTGCGGTCCAACAGCACCTCGTCGCCACCCGGCCGGGCATGGATACGCAGGGCGATCTCGTTGCACATCGTCCCGCTGGGCAGGAACAGGCCGGCCTCGTGCCCGAGCAGGGAGGCAACCCGCTCCTGCAACAAGAGCGTGGTCGGATCGAGGCCCCGCTGCTCATCGCCCACCTCCGCACCGGCGATCGCCGCGCGCATCCCAGACGAAGGACGGGTCTGGGTGTCGCTGTACAGGTTGATCGGAGCCACGCGCGGCCAGCCTAGGGTAACTTGTTCGGGCACAACGTTGTGAGCGCTAACAAACGCACGCGCACCGCCCGAGGAGGGGTCATGTTCAAGCGTCTGGTCGTCCCTGTCGTCGCCTCCGCACTCGGGCTGCTGGTGCTCTCCGGAGTGCTGTCCGGAGGCGCCGGCGCGCCAACCTCGCCGATCTCGGCGGCCGGCGGCACGGCAACCGCAACCGCCGATCAACACCGGCCGGCCGAGACCGCCCTGAACATCGCCCTCGAGGGCACCGCGACCGCGGACACCGCAGCGACCGGCGATCCGGCGAGCAACGCGATCGACGGCAGCGCGTCGACGCAGTGGTGCTCGACCCAATGGACGGGAGCCGTGACCGTCGACCTCGGCCGCGCCCGCACGCTCGACGGCCTGGGCCTGACCCTGGCCAAGACAGCCACCACCGCACTAGTGAACTTCAGCGCCGGCGACGACCCCACAAATCTCCGGCCCGTTCCAAATGCAACCCAGCAATCCGTCCCCGCCGGCGATCCCGCGTACTGGCCCACGCAGCACGGAGAACTCACCGCCCGTTACGTCAAGGTCGACGTGACCGACAACGACGGCACGCCACCGTGCCTCGGAGAGCTCCGGCTGTTCCAGGCCATGCCGATCAACACGATCGCGGACCGCGGCGCCGACCTGAGCTTCGAGCCCCAGGAGGAGGCGGCCGGCGCCCACTTCACCGACGCGGGCGCCCCCGGCTCACCGCTGAGCATCCTCACCGACCACGGCCTGAACTACGTCCGCCTGCGCCTGTGGGTCAACCCGCCCGCCGGCTACAGCGACCTGGCCAGCGACCTCCGCATGGCCAAGCGCATCCAGGCCGCCGGCGACAAGCTCTACCTCGACATCCACTACTCGGACTTCTGGGCCGACCCCCAGCACCAGGACATCCCGGCCGCCTGGCAGGGCCAAGACTTAAACCAACTCACCAACACGGTGCGCGACTACACAAACTCAGTCCTCACCGCCTTCGCCAAACAAGGCACCCCCGTCGACATGGTCTCGATCGGCAACGAGATCCGCAACGGGATCCTGTGGCCGGTCGGCCAGGTCGACTGGAGCGCCGACACCGGCTGGGACAACCTGACCACGCTGCTCAAGGCGGGCGTGGCCGGAGCCAACGCGGCCAACCCACCCCATCACAAGCTCCTGGTCATGCTCCACTTCGACGAAGGCGGCAACAACGCCGACAGCGTCCGCTTCTATGACCACATGGTCTCGGCCGGCGTCCCCTTCGACGTGATCGGCCTGTCCTACTACCCGTTCTTCCACGGACCGGTGAGCGCGATGCGCGCCAACGTCGACGATCTCGCCACCCGGTACGACAAGCCGATCGTGATCGCGGAGTCCCAGTACCCGTGGACGCTCGCGGCCGGCGACAGCACCGGCAACTTTGTGTGGCAGACCAGCCAGCTCGCGGACGGCTACCCGGACACGCCGGGCGGCCAGGTCTCGTTCTACAACGACCTGCTCTCGATCATCCACGAGATCCCGAACCACCTCGGCGCGGGGCTGTTCTACTGGGAGCCCGAGTGGATCCCCGGCGTCGGCTGGGAGCCCGGCGCCGGCACGCCCAACGACAACCTGACGCTGTTCTCGTTCACCGGGCAGGCACTTCCGTCGGTCGGCCTGTTCGAGAGCCCGCTGCACACATGTGCCGCCTACGATCCCGCGGCGATCCCTTGCGAGGTGCCCGATGGAGCGAGCACGGGACGCTACGGCGCCGGGTCGCGCCACTGAAGCAACGCCGTAAAAACCACAGCAACGAGGCCGATCCCGGCCGACACGACGGCGTGCCCCACCGGCGACCCGACGGTGATCGCCCGCACGGGGACGTAGACGATCGCGCTCGCCACGGCGGGCCAGAACAGCAGCCAACCGAGCAGCACCAACCCGCCGCCCGAGGGATCGGTGGTGACCGCCGCGGCCAGGACCTCCTGCGGTAGACGGCCGCCCCTGCGCGCGGACATCCCGGCACAGCCGACCACGGCCGGCGCGCCCGCCACGAGCGCGAGCGCGGCCGGCAACTCGTCCCCGGCCAACCCGCCGGCCAGCGCCAGCACGACCGAGGACAACGCCACCGAGCAGAACACGACCA
>DATFDC010000179.1:0-6964 GCA_035252415.1 Solirubrobacteraceae bacterium | reverse complement strand
AGGAGTCGGCCATCCAGTCGCGGATCATCGAGCGCTCCACGGCGTCCGTCACGAACGCGTCGCCCCGGTGCACGGCGCGGATCGCGTCCAGCAGCGCGTCGTCGACGTCGCGCTTGAGCACGTAGCCGGCGGCGCCGGCCTTCAGCGCGTCGAACACGTAGCGCTCGTCGTCGTGCATGGACAGCGCCAGCACCTGCGTCTCGGGCAGGTGCGCCCGGATCTGCCGGGCGGCCTGCAGGCCGGTCATGCGCGGCATCGAGACGTCCAGGACGCACAGGTCGGGACGGGTCGAGAGCGCCTTCTCGAAGGCGTCCACGCCGTCCTCGGCCTCGGCCACGACCTGCATGTCGGCCTGGCGCTCGATCAGGAGCCGCAGACCGCCCCGGACGATGCCGTGGTCGTCGGCGATGAGGATCCTCATCTTCCCTCCATCGTGAGTTCGATCGTGGTGCCCTCGCCGGGCTCCGAGTAGATGTTCAGGCGGCCCCCGACGAGCAGCGCGCGCTCGCGCATGCCCGAGAGGCCGAGGTGGGCGCGCCCGTTGGTGCGCGGAACGCTGGAGAAGCCCTGGCCGTCGTCGCGGACGCGCAGGATCGTGCGCCCGACCGAGCTGAGCTCGACGTCGACGCGGCCGGCACCGGAGTGCTGGGCGACGTTGGACAGGCTCTCCTGGGTCACCCGGTAGACGACCAGCTGCTGCTCGGGGGCCAGCTCGGGCACGGGCCCCTGCACGTTGAAGACGGCCTGGATCCCGGTCTGATCGGCGAAGTCGCGTACCTGGCTCTTGAGCGCGGGGAGGAGGCCGAGATCGTCGAGCACCGCGGGTCTCAGCTGGCGGGCCAGGGCGAGCAGCTCCTCCATGGCCTGGCCGGCCAGGCGCTTGGTCTCGGTCAGCTCGCGGCGCAGATCCTCGGGGGCGTGCTCGATCGAGGCCTGCAGGCGCAGCGAGACCGCGGTCAGCGCCTGGTTGACCTCGTCGTGGAGGTCCTGGGCGATCCGGCGCCGCTCGCGCTCCTGGGCCTCCACCGCGGCCCGGCCGGCGTCCCGGCGCGATGCCTCCAGGCGGGTCAGCATGCGGTTGATCGCGGCCTCCAGGCGGTGGGCCTCGGCGCTGTCGACCCGGTCGCAGGCCGCCAGCTGCTGGTTGGCGGAGGCCAGGTCGACCTGCTCCATGGCCGAGATCAGCCGGTCGAGCGGGATGAAGCGCCGGCGCAGGAGCAGCCAGTTGCCCATCAGCGTGGCGAGGAGGGCCAGGCCGAGCACGAGCACCTCGCGTCCGCCGAGCGCGCTGCCGACCCGTGGCTCGAGCGCGATCAGGGCGACGACCGCCGTGCCTGCCACCAGGAGCAGGTTCACGAACAGGACTTGGACGAGCAGCGAGCGAGATTTCATGGGCGGAACCCCCAAGATGGGGTCTTCGCCCGATATCGACCGAATTTGCCCAGGCCGATAACTGCTACTGCAAGCTCTCCACAAGCGTTGAGACTGCGAATTGGGTCTGAATTTGTGCGGGGCGTTCCGTTAGGGGTTTCGGAACGCCCCGCCCCCCGGCAACTCCCGCTTCATGACCTTCCCCATGGCGTTCCGGGGTAGCTCGTCCACGAAGTTGACCTCGCGGGGGCGCTTGTGTCTCGTCAGGAGGTTCGCGACGTGGTTGCTGAGCTCGTCGGGCTCCGCATGCTGGCCGTCCTCGAGGACCACCCAGGCGACGATCCGCTCGCCGAGGTCCTCGTCGGGCCTGGCGGCCACCGCGACCTCGGCCACCGCCGGGTGCTCCAGCAGCGCGCCCTCGATCTCGCCGGCGCCGATCCGGTACCCGCCCGACTTGATCATGTCGGTGCTCTTGCGCCCGACGAGCTTGATTGAGCCTTCCGAGTTGCGGGTCGCCATGTCGCCGGTCATGAACCACCCGTCGCGCATCGCCTCCTCGGTGGCGTCGGGCCGGTTCAGGTAGCCGTCGAACAGGTTGGGCCCGCGCACCGCGACCTCGCCGATCGTCTCGTCGTCAGTGGCGTCGACCTCGGATCCGTCCTCGCCGATCAGCTTGAGCTCGACCCCGGGTAGCGGCTGGCCGACCCGGCCCGGAATCACGGGGTCGCCCAGTCGCGTGCCGGTGTTCATCAGCGTCTCGGTCAGGCCGTAGCGCTCGAGGACGCTCTGGCCGGTGAGCTGCTTGATCCGGTCGTGGACGGTCGTCGGCAGCGCGGCCGAGCCGCTGATCAACAGCCGGGCCTGGCCGAACGCCTCAGCCAGTTCGCGGTCCTCGGCGGCCGCGCGGGCGATCCGCGTGTACATCGTGGGCACGCCGAACACCATCGTGACGCCGCGGGAGAGCGCTTCGGCCAGCGCGCCCGGAGAGAACCGGCCGACGTGCTCGACCGATCCGCCGCGGCGCAGCGGACCGAGCAGGCCGAGGATCAGGCCGTGTACGTGGAACACGGGAAGTGCCTGGGCGACCCGGTCCTCGGCGGTCCATTGCCAGATCTCGGCCAGCGCGTCGAGGTTCGTGGCGATCGCCCGGCGGGGGATCTGGACCCCCTTGGGCGGGCCGGTCGTGCCCGACGTGTACATCACGAACGCCACGCCGTCGCCGTCGTTCGCGGCGCCGGGGAGGTTCTGGTCGGGGTCGCCGGCGGCGGTCAGATCGACGTCGATGCGCTCGAGGCCGGCCAGCTGCTCGGGCGGCTCGACTCCGGCCCACGCGACCAGGCGCTCCGGGGTGCTGTCGTTGACGATGTGCCCGAGCTCGCGCGGTCCGAGCCCCGGGTTGATCGGGACGATCGGGACGCCGGCGCCGAGGGCCCCGAGCACCGCGACGCACAGCTCGAGGGTGGGCTCGGCCCACACCGCGATGCGGCTCGCGCCCGCGAGCTGGCCGGCCACGGCGGCGCCCGCGCGGCTCAGCTCGCGGTAGCTCAAAGCCCGCTCCCCGATGCGCATGGCCTCGCGATCATCGGGTTCGTGAAGGGCTGGAAAAAGAGGCTCGCTCATACGTGATCGCTCGCTATACTTGGTGAAGTATTGAATCCCTACCGCATTTGAGGAGTTTTTCCTGATGAGCCCGTCCGGAGCCGAAGTTCTCCGCCAGATCAAGAGCAGGATCGATGAGGTCGATCCCGCCGCCGTGCGCGAGCAGGTCGGTAACGGCGCGGTGATCGTCGACGTCCGCGAGCCCGAGGAGTGGTCCGCCGGTCACATCCCCGGCGCGGTCCACGTCCCCAAGAGCTATCTCGAGTCGCGGATCGAGGGCGCCGTCCCGGACCGGTCGGGTCACGTCGTCCTGTACTGCGCGTCCGGAAACCGCTCCGCCTGGGCGGCGCGGACGCTGATCGAGGATCTCGGTTACGAGCACGTCGAGTCGATGACCGGTGGGTTCACGCTCTGGAAGGATCGCGGTTATGAGGTCGAGACGCCGCGCTCGCTGACTGCCGAGCAGCGCGAGCGCTATTCGCGCCACCTTTTGTTGCCCGAGGTCGGCATGGACGGCCAGCAGAAGCTGCTCGACGCGCGCGTGCTGTTGCTCGGCGCGGGTGGGCTGGGTTCCCCGGCCGCCCTGTACCTGGCCGCGGCCGGCGTGGGCACGCTCGGCATCGTCGACAACGACGAGGTCGACCTGTCCAACCTTCAGCGCCAGGTGATCCACTCGAGTGAGCGGATCGGCGTCCACAAGGTCGACTCGGCCGAGCAGACGATCAACGCGCTGAACCCCGACGTGAAGGTCGAGAAGTACCCGGTCCGACTGGGCGCCGACAACATCGTGGAGATCATCTCCGGCTACGACGTGATCGTCGACGGCCTGGACAACTTCCCCACCCGCTACCTGCTGAACGACGCCTCGGTGCGGCTGGGCATCCCGGTCGTGTCGGCCGCGATCCTCGGTTTCGAGGGCCAGCTGTCGGTGTTCAAGCCCTACGACGGGCCGTGCTACCGCTGCCTGTTCCCGGTGCCGCCGCCGGCCGAGCTCGCGCCCTCGTGCGGCGCCAACGGCGTCCTCGGCGTGCTGCCCGGCACGATGGGGCTGCTCCAGGCCACCGAGGTGATCAAGCTGATCCTGGGGGAGGGCGATCCGCTGATCGGCCGCCTGCTCATGTACGACGCGCTGGCCGCGACGGCCACCGAGGTCAAGGTCCGCCGCGACCCGAACTGCCCGATCTGCTCGCGCGAGCCCGACGAGATCTCCGACGAGGAGCTCGGCGTGTTCCCTGACTACGAGGCGTTCTGCGCCGGCGCCCACTAGGCTCTGGTTTAGCGTATGGCCACGGTCCGGATTCCACCCGTTCTGAGACCCTCGGTTGGGGGCGAGAAGGAGCTGAGCGCCCGGGGTTCGTCAGTAGGCGAGATTCTGCGCTCGGTCGCCGACGCCCATCCCGACACCCAGTCGCAGCTGTTCTCGTCCGACGGCGGGCTCAACCGCTACGTCAACGTGTATCTGAATGACGAGGACGTGCGGGTGCTCGACGGGCTCGACACGAGCGTCGGCGAGGGCGACACGCTGGTGATCCTGCCCGCCATGGCGGGCGGTTAGCGGACGTAACGCCAGTACGGCGTCCCGTGGGTCGGTTCTCGGCTGCGCCGCAATGGCACTGCGCCCGAGGGACGCCGTACCGGCGCCCACGCCCGCCCCTTGAGCTGGAGCTCTTCGCCCACGGGAAGGCTTCTGCTCCCCAGGGCGTCCCTTCGTAGTGGCCGGGCACCTATCCACAATCGAAGGGAGCCAGAGGGATGCCAAATCGACTTGTTCAGGCCGGCGCGCGCCATCCCCGCCGGTCGGCCGTGATCGTGCTGAGCGCCGTTGCCGGCGTGGCCGTGCTCGTGGTGGCGAGCATCGCGGTCGCGAAGTCGTTCACGCTCAAGGTGACCAAGAACGTCCACGTCACCAACACGCCGACCAAGGCCTTCCGGGTGAAGGCGGTCGACACGCACGAGGCGGTGGCTGTGGGGCCATCGGGCTTCGCGGTCTACACCTTCCAGGGCGAGACGACCCACCACATCATCTGCAAGAAGACGACTAGCTCGAGCACGAACTGCTGGGCGTTCTGGCCCCCGGTTTCGCCGTCGGGAAGCGGCGCGGTCAGCAAGGCATCGGGGATCAAGGGCAAGCTCGGGACGTTCAAGAACCACGGCGTGACCCAGCTAACGCTGAACGGGCAGCCGCTGTACTACTTCACCCCGGACATCATGTCCCACAACAAGCACCAGGCCACGGGTGACCAGCTCAAGACGTTCGGCTCGATCTGGCACATCGTGAAGGCCTCCGGCGGGCAGGGCCACTCGAGCCAGCCGGCGCCGATGCAGACCACGTCGACGGGGACTACGACGAACCCGTATCCCAACGGGTACTAGGCGCAGTCGCTTCGGGAGGTAGACCCCCGGACGCGGCGGGTCTGCCTCCCTATACTTCGTGAAGCAATGGCCGCGGAGCGCCTCGAGAACAAGCCCTGCGGGGGTCGCTACGGCGACATCGTCCAGTCGATCGGCCATACCCCGCTGATCGAGCTCAAGCGCCTGAGTCCCAAGGCCGGCGTGCGCCTGTGGGCCAAGCTGGAGTCCCGCAATCCCACCGGTTCGGTCAAGGACCGGGTGGCCCGCGCGATGATCGAGGACGCCGAGGACAAGGGGCTGATCCGCCCCGGGCAGACCATCCTCGAGCCGACCTCGGGCAATACGGGGATCTCGCTGGCCATGATCTGCCGCCGCAAGGGCTACCCGATCAAGGTCGTGATGCCCGAGAACGTGACCCGGGAGCGGACCGAGCTGCTGCGCATGTACGGCGCGGACATCGTCTACTCCGAGGGCGCCAAGGGGTCCAACGGCGCGGTCGAGCTGGCGCTTGACATGGCCGAGAAGGACGCCTCGTACTACATGCCCTACCAGTACGGCAACCGGGCCAATCCGGACGCGCACTACAACGGGACCGCGCTCGAGATCCTCGAGGAGCTCGATGAGATTTCCGCCTTCGTGGCCGGCCTGGGCACCGGCGGGACGCTGATGGGCAACGGGCGCCGGCTCAAGGAGGAGCTTGGCGAGCAGGTCAAGATCGTGGCCGCCGAGCCGATGCAGGGCGAGCCCGTGCAGGGCCTGCGCTCGCTCGAGGACGGCTTCATCCCGCCGATCATCGACCTGTCACTGCTCGACCGCAAGATCTTCGTGACCAACAGCGACGCGATCGTGTTCACGCGCCGGCTGCTCGACGAGGAGGGTCTGTTCGTGGGCGTCTCCTCGGGGGCGATCGCGCGGGTCGCCGTGCGGATCGCCGGCGAGCTCGACGAGGGCAACGTCGTGTTCCTGGTCGCCGACGACGGCTGGAAGTACCTGTCGTCGGGCATCTACACGCGGCCCCTGGAGGAGATCGAGAACCTGGACTCCACCGTCTGGTGGTGACCGAGGAGTCTTCGGAGCCCGACGCCTCGTCTCGGCGCGGGTTGCTCCGCGCGGCGGGGGCGGGTCTCGCCGGCGCGTTGGTGGCGGTCGGCTGTGGCAAGCAGTCGCTGCGCGCGCAGGTCCACAACTCCGCGCCGGTGCTCAACACCGACGTCGATCTGCTCCAGCAACTGCTGCACCTCGAGCACATGGGCATCGCGGCCTACACGGCGGGCACACCGCTGCTGGCGCCGGCCACGGTCAAGGCCGGGAAGCTGTTCCTGAACGACGAGCTCTCGCACGCCGGTGCCCTGTCCGGTCTGATCCGGGCGGCCGGCGCCAAGCCGATCAAGCCCGCTCCGAGCTACGACCTCGGCCACCCGCGGACCAACCAGGAGGTGCTGGCGCTGCTGCACCGAATCGAGTCGGCACAGATCGGGGCGTATCTCGCGGCGCTGCCCCGGCTGGCCCCATACAGCGTCCGGCGGTCGGTGGTCGCGATCCTGGCCAACGATGCACAGCACGTAGCGGTCGTGCGGGCCGCCCAGGGACAGACCGCGGTCCCGTCGGCGTTCGTGACCGGTCGAGACTGAGGATGCTCAAG
>DATFDC010000178.1:0-3505 GCA_035252415.1 Solirubrobacteraceae bacterium | reverse complement strand
CAGGAGCAGGAGCAGATCACGATCTTCATGACCACCCACTACATGGACGAGGCCGAGTGGTGCGATCGGATCGCGATCATGGACCACGGCCAGATCGTCGCCCTCGACGCGCCGGAGACGCTCAAGGCCGGCGTGGGGACCGATCGCGTCTCGATTCAGACCGACGACGACGATGCCGCGATCGCCGCGCTCTCCGAACGCTTCGAGGTCGAGGCGCGCATGTCCGAGGGCGCGGTGACCTTCGCGGTCGCGCAGGGCGAGCAGTTCGTCCCCCGCCTGTTTGCCGAGCTCGGCATCCCGATCAAGGCCGTGCACGTGTCGCGCCCCACCCTCGATGACGTGTTCATGTCCTACACCGGCTCGACCATCCGCGACGCCGAGGAGGACCAGTCCAAGCACCGCAACCGGGTGATGATGCAGATGATGAGCGGAGGCCGCCGGTGAGCACGACCACGGATCGGCCGGAAGCCGCTCCGGGCGCGGCGCCCCGGGAGATCGTCCGCGTCACCGTCCCCAAGCGGACGCTGGCCTCCGAGCTGCGCGCGATCAAGATCGTCTGGCGACGCGAGCTCATCCGGTATCGAAGCGATCGCCTGCGGATGGTCACCACGCTGGTGCAGCCGTTCCTGTTCCTGTTCATCCTCGGATCCGGCCTCCAGCGCCTGGCCAGCGCCGGTACGCACGGCGTCAGCCTGAGGACGTTCATCTACCCGGGGATCCTGTGCATCGCGGTCATGTTCACCGCGATGTTCTCGGCCGCCTCGATCGTGTGGGACCGAGAGTTCGGGTTCCTGCGCGAGATGATGGTCGCGCCGGTCCGCCGCAGCTCGATCATCATCGGCAAGTGCCTGGGCGGCGCCAGCGTGGCCAGCATCCAGGGCGTGATCGTGATCTGCGTGGCCGGCCTGGTGAACGTCCCCTACGACCCGCTGCTGATCCTCGGGATCTTCTTCCTGCAGCTCCTGCTGGCCTTCTCCATCACCGCGTTCGGCGTGATGATCGCGGTCCGCATCAAGCAGATGCAGTCGTTCATGGGCGTCATGCAGATGATCGTCACGCCGATGTTCTTCATCTCCGGGGCGCTGTTCCCGCCGTCCGGTCTCCCGGGCTGGCTGGCCGTGCTCAACCGGCTGGATCCGTTGACCTACGCCGTCGATCCGATGCGCCGCCTGGTGTTCAGCCACCTGTCGATCTCGCCGGCGGCCCGAGCCGCTCTCGATCCGGGCATCACCTGGTGGGGCTGGCGGGTTCCATCCCTGCTCGAGGCGGCCATGGTCCTCGTGCTCGGCCTGATCATGCTCGGCATCGCCATCGTGGAGTTCAGCCGCACGGAGTGAGGAGGCGCTGGGACGCCCCTGCTTGGCCGTCCCAGCGCCTCTCGGCCCAGCCCCACCAAACCTGGATCGGTTTATGCCGCTGCCGGTGCCGGCGCCTCCGCACGCCGCGGCAGCAATGTCTCACGCGCGATGACCAGCCGCTGAATCTGGGCGGTGCCCTCGTACAACTGGAGGATCTTGGCGTCGCGCATCAGCTTCTCGACCTTGTACTCCTTGATGAAACCGTACCCGCCGTAGACCTGCACCGCGTCAGTTGTCACTTCCATCGCTGAGTCGGCGGCAAAGCGCTTGGCGTGCGAGGACTCGATCGTGTTGCGCTTGCCCTGGTCGAGCAGCGCCGCCGAATGCCACGTGGCCAGGCGCGAGAGGTGCACCTTGGTCGCCATGTCGGCGATGATGAACTGGATCGCCTGGTGCATGGCGATCGGCACGCCGAACTGGACGCGCTGCTTGGAGTATTCGATCGCGAACTCCATCGCCGCGCGGGCCACACCGGTGGCCATCGCGGCCACGCCGGGGCGCGTGCGGTCGAGGGTCATCATCGCGATCTTGAAGCCCTTGTTCTCCTCGCCGATCAGGTGATTGGCCGGGATCTCGACGTCGTTGAACACCACGGTCGCGGTGTTGGACGCCCGCTGGCCCATCTTGTCCTCGTGCTTGTCGACGATCACGCCGGCGTCGCGCGGGACGATGAAGCACGAGATCCCGCGATGGCCGGCCTCCTTGTCAGTCTTGGCGTAGACCGTGTACCAGTTGGCGTACTCACCGTTGGTGATGAAGCACTTGGAGCCGTTGATGACCCACTTGTCGCCCTTGCGCACGGCATTCGTCTTCATGCCCGAGACGTCCGAGCCGGCGTCGGGCTCGGTCAGGCAGAACGAGGCCAGCAGCGGCGCCTCGGCCAGGCGGCCCAGGTACTCCTTCTTGAGCTCCTCCGAGGCAGCCAGAATCACCGGCGCGCTGGCCAGCCCGTTGCAGGACAGCGAGGTCGTGATGCCCGAGCAGCCCCAGCTCAGCTCCTCCTCGATGATGCAGCCGTCGAGGGTGCTGAGCCCGGCGCCGCCGTACGCCTCCGGGAGGTGGTTGTTCATCAACCCGAGATCCCAGGCCTTCTCGATGATCTCCTGCGGCCAGGTCCCGTCCCGGTCGTACTCCCAGGCGACGGGGCGGATCTCCTTCTCGGCGAAGTCGTGCGCCATCTCGCGCATGCTCCGCTGCTCGTCGGTGAGCGTGAAATCAACCACTTGGGTTCTCCTTGGCGAAGTAGATTGACTAGTCAGTCAATGCTCTAATGCTACCCCAAGAACGGGCGGCGCCAACCCGATTTCGCATGTGGGTCGCCTACGGCGACATCCCTGGGGCCGGGGGACCCCATCCGGTCACGACGCGGGACCAGACGTGCGCCACACTTACCGCGTGCACTCGGCGTTCAACATCGTCATCTGGGTCGTGTGCATCCTCGCCGTGATCATCGCCTTCGGGGCGTTGATCGCCAGCCGCAAGACCTGGGAGGACTACGGCAAGGGCCGGTTCGTGATGGATCACGAGACGCCGCGGCACGCCGGCGTGGCCGAGCGCGACGACGAGATCCGCCAGCTGCTCGAGGCCCGCAACGAGCGCCGGGCCCGGCGGGGCGAGGCGCCGGTCGACGTCGACACCGAGCTCGCGCGCCTCACCGCTCCGGCTGTGGACCCGGCCTTGCGCGAGGAGATCCGCCAGCTCGTGGTGGCCCGCAACCACCGACGGATGCGCGCCGGCAAGCCACCGCTCGACGTTGAGTCAGAGATCGAACGGGAGATCGCGGCGCTCGGCGGCCTTTAGTCGGTGGCCGCCGCCAAACCGCTAGGCTGCCGCGCCATGGCAGACGGACGCCGCTACGAGCTCGAGGAACTGGTCAACCGCCCGGGCACCTATTTCAACCCGCAGACCGAGGTGCTCGTCGTGGTCGACGACTCCCCCGAGCTCGACGCTGAGATTTTCAACATGGAGGAGTTCGAGGGCGCCGACTGGGTGCTGATCTCCGACGAGGTTCCGGTGGAGGAGGATCGCCGCGACGAGCTCCTCCAGGCCTTCCAGACCCGCCACGCCGGCACGAACCTCGACGTCGACCCGGACGAGGAACCCGAGGAGTACGAAGAGGAAGCCGAAGAGCTCGGCCGCGAGTAGTG
>DATFDC010000177.1:0-5510 GCA_035252415.1 Solirubrobacteraceae bacterium | reverse complement strand
CGCCTCGTAGAAGTGCCAGCCGAACGTCTTGGCGAACAGCAGGAAGAAGATCACCGCCATGAACGTGGTGAACAGCAGCGCCCCGCCCATCGCGTAGATGTTCTTGCGGAAGTCCGAGGCGCCGCGGACCTCGCCGTACAGCGTGGCGCCCCAGTTCGACCACAGGTTGAAGAAGAACAGCAGCGGGATCAGGAGCAGGATGCCGCTGACGTTGAACGTGCCCACGCTCGTCGACTTGGGCGGCGCGCCGGCCTTCAACGTCCCGGCATAGGCGTCGCCGTGGGTTCCGTAGAGCTTGGAGGCCTGGGTATTGAAGTGGTGGATGAACCCGGTCTTGGAGTTGACCAGCAGGATGATCGCCATGATGGCCAGGCCGAACATGCCGCCGTAGAAGCAGAACTTCTGGATCCGCGCGTAGGTGCGGATGCCCAGGGCGATGAACATCGAAGCCAGCCCCGCGGTGATCAGCGACGAGACGAAGACGCCGGTGTGACCGGTCCAGAACGTGACCCCGCCGCTCCAGCCCACGATCGCCGAGAGCGGCTGGAGGACCTCGAACTGGAGGATGAAGGCGTAGATCGGGACCCAGTGCCAGAGGATGAACCACCACCCGCACACCGCGAGCACGAACCCGATGCCGCCGCCGAGCACGCGGCTCATCCACACGTAGTCGCCGCCGGCGCGGGGCATCGCCGCGATCAGCGACGCGTACGTGATCGCCTGGAAGACCAGGTAGCAGCCGCCGACGATGACGGCCCACAGCAGTCCGCCGCCCGGCACCGTGTACGGAGCGAACGCGAAGATGTACCAACCCAGCGTGACCAGGTTGATCGCGAACGTGGCGTAGATGAAGGCGTCACGGACCGACCAGCCTCGCACCAGGCCGGTGGCCTTGCGGACGAACACCGCTCGTTCTTCGAGCGGGGCACTTCCCGAAGCGATAGATGCCATTTGTGGCTGGAACCTCCTCCTAGGGTTGACCGGCTAGCCGCTCGTCAGAACGAACTTCTTGACCTGCTTTCCGCCCTCTATGTCGATCACCGCCCCGAGCAGCTGCCCCTGCTCGTATGAGCTCCCCGGGTTCACGCACAGGGTGCGGCCGAGCCGCTTGGTCGCGCGGCACTCGTGGATGTGGCCGTGGAGCGACAGCGCCGGCTGAAAGCGCTCGATCGCGTCGCGCACCGCCGTGGAGCCGACCGGCTTGACCGCGTGCCCGGCGTCCTTGAGATCCATCTCGGCGGTGAGCTCGGGGGCGTCGTCGAGTCCGGTGCCGAACGGCGGGCAGTGCAGGCTGAAGATCGTGCGCTCGGGCGCGGCGGTGAGCTGGGCGGTCATCCGCTCGATCCGCTCGGCCAGCTGGGGCTCGTCCTCCTCGCGGTAGGTGTCCCACGGGGTGCGGTTGGCCCAACCGCTCGAGGCCATCTGGTAGCCGTCGACCTCGATGATGCGACCCTCGCCGAGCTCCACGGTCTTGGCGTTGGCGATCACCTCGTCGACCTCGAGCTGGTCGTCGTTGCCGGGGCAGACGAAGCAGCGGATCCCGGTGCCGGCCAGCTTCTCGTCGGCCAGCTCCATCCACTCTTTGACCGTCGCCAGCATGTGCTCCTCGAACAGCGCGTGCCAGCGCGGCTCGTCGTTTGCGAGCTCGCGCAGCTCATCCGGGTCGACCCGGAACGGGTAGTACCCGCGGCGCTTGACCGCCTGCTCGAACGCGGTGACCTGCTCCTCGCCGATCAGGGTCTCGCGGTTCTCGAGCAGGGTCGCGTGCCAGTTCCCGCCGCCGTCGTCGATGATCGGCACCAGCGCCTTGCCGGTCATGTCCCCACCCAGGATGATCACGTCGGCCTTGTAGTGCTTGCCGCTGTTGAGGAACTTGCGCCAGCACACCTCCGATCCGTGCACGTCGGTGGCAAAGAAGATCCTCACTGATCCACCTCCTCGGGAAGCTCATACCAGCGCTTGCGCTCGCCGATCTTGGCCCGGAGCTTCCAGCCGCGGCTCTTGGGGGCCTGCTCGATGCGCTCGAGCACGTCATCCAGCCGTCGGCCGATCCGGTCCACGTCAGGATCAGCCAGCGAGTAGTCGTCCAGGTGTTCGCGACAGCGGCCCAGGTTGGCGGTGATCGTCCGCCAGAGGCCCCAGTCGTTGGCGCACAGCTCAGCGATCCGCGACCCGTTCACCGCGTCGCCGTCGTGGTCGGCCACGTCGTGACCATGGAACAGCAGCACGGTGTCGCGGACGTCCTTCTCGTTCAGCTCGACGATCTGGAGCTTGGTCAGCAGCAGTTCGGCCAGGGGGACCGTGCGCTCGCCCGCGGTCAGCCGGTTGCCGAACGGGATCTCGTGGCACATGCGAAACGACCCCACGAACACGTCGACCTGGCGGCCGTGCGCGGTGTCGTGGAACAGCATCCGCTCCTTGCCCATCATCGCGTTGAATGTGATCTCGGGCTCGTAGCCGCCGGCCCGCAGCAGCTTGTCGGCGTCGCCCCCGCGCCCCTTGGGGACCGCGAAGTCGATGTCCTTGTACTCACGGTCGAGCGTGGGCGGGACGTCGTTGGCGTGCAAGCGCACGGCCACGCCGCCGAGCAGCGCGAGCGTCGTTCCGTCGCGACGGGCCTGGTCGAGCAGGCGCTCGGCCTCGTCGACCACGCTGGGGAGGATGGCGGTCATGACTGAATGGTCGGCGGCGCCTGACGGCGGCGCCTTCGACCCCGCTTCTGGACTCGCAATGGCTCCAGCTGCCCTCTAGGATCAAACCGTGCTGCTATGCAACTTATATATCAGTTGTGGGTGGGTGAAATCTAGGTGATGTGCGAGTTGTCGAGAGGGAGGAACCCAGGTGGCCGGTGACGGCGTGACGGCGCCGGCCTCGAGGCGGGCAGGACCGCTCGGAACCCTGCGCGAGACAAAGCTGTTCATCGCCGGCGAGTGGCGCGCCGCCGCCGGCGCCGAGACCGTACCGGCGACCAGCCCCGCGACCGGCGAGGAGCTCGGTCCGGTGGCGCAGGCGACTCGGGAGGACGCAGCCCGTGCCGTGAACGCCGCCGCGCACGCGTACCCCGCCTGGGCGCGCGAGACCGCGTTCGCACGCGCCAAGAAGCTGCACGCGATCGGCGAAATCTGCGAGCGCCGGCGCGACGAGCTGGCGGTAGCGCTGACCCTCGACCAGGGCAAGCCGCTGCGCGAGGAGGCCTACGACGAGGTCGACGAACTGGTCGCGATGTGGCACGGCGCGGCCGAGGATGGCCTGCGCCTCGAGGGATCGATCCCGCCGTCGAACGCCCCCGGCAAGCGCGTGCTGCTCATGCGCCGGCCGGTCGGCCCGACCGCCGTGGTCACGCCGTGGAACTGGCCGTACACGATGCCGGCCGAGATCGTGGCGCCGGCGCTGGCGGCCGGGAACACCGTGGCGTGGACGCCGGCCTCGACCACCGCGATGTGCTCGGGTCTGCTGGCCGAGTGCGTCGCCGAGGCCGACCTGCCGCCGGGCGCGTTCAACTTCGTGACCGGGCCCGGCTCGGTGGTCGGCGATGAGCTGGTGGGCCACGCGGAAACGGCGGCGGTCGGGTTCATCGGTTCGACCGAGACCGGCCTGACGATCGCTCGGCGCGCTGCCGGCAAGCGGCTGCTGCTCGAGATGGGCGGCAACGGGCCGCTGGTCGTACTCGACGACGCCGATCTCGACGCGGCGGTCGAGGCCGCGCTCACCGGGTGCTTCCTGTGCGCGGGTCAGAGCTGCACGGCCGGCGAGCGGCTGCTCGTCCACCGCGCTGTGCGCGAGGAGTTCGTGGCCCGGCTGGCCGAGCGCGCGGCCGCCCAGATCAGGCTCGGCGATCCGTTCGACGCGGACACCACGCTGGGCCCGCTCAACAACGAGGGGGTCGCGGCCAAGATGGACGCCCACGTGGAAGACGCCGTGGGCCGGGGCGCGGCGGTCGTCACGGGAGGCGCGCGCGCCGGCGATCGTCCGACCGCGTTGTACTGGCCGGCCACAATCCTCGATCGGGTCCCGCCCGATGCCCAGGCCGCGACCGAGGAGACGTTCGGGCCGATCGCGCCCGTCGTCGAGATCGATTCGCTTAAGCACGCGATCGAGCTGACCAACTCCTCGCCCTACGGGCTGCTCGCGGCGATCTTCACCAGGGACCTGGCGAACGGCCTCAAATACGCCGACGAAGCCCGCACCGGACTGGTCAACATCAACGAGACGACCAACTACTGGGAGAACCATCTTCCGTTCGGCGGCCGGGCGGGCACGGCGAGCGGCGTGGGCCGGGTCGGTGGGCGCTACGCGATGGACACGCTCACGGAACTGCAGACCATCGTCATCGGCTGACCGCTTCGGTAGTTCGCCCGGACGGATCTCAGTAATCCGTCCATAAAGTTTTAGTAGCAACCGTCGGCGAGCCGATGCTGGCGCCTATGGACGCTCCGACCAATTTCCGCGACGTGCTGCGTCGCAGTCCGAGCAGTCTGCGTGGAGAGCTTGCGCCCGTCGTGGCGGAGAAGGCCCTGCGCATCCTGTTCGTCACCTCTGCGCACAACAGCCTCAGCCAGCGCGCGTACATCGCGCTCACCGAGATGGGCCACGACGTGACCGTGCAGGTCGTCGACTCGCCCGAGATCATCGAAGCCGCCGTCAACGCGCACGAGCCCGACCTCGTCGTGTGCCCGATGCTCAAGCAGTTCATTCCCGAGACGGTGTGGCGCAAGTACACCTGCCTGGTGGTCCATCCCGGTCCGCACGGCGACCGCGGACCGAGCTCGCTGGACTGGGCGATCGAGCTCGGGTTCGACGAGTGGGGCGTGACCGTGCTCGAGGCCGTCGAGGAGGCCGACGCCGGCGACATCTGGGAGACCCGCAAGTTCAAGATGCGTCCGGTCGGCAAGAGCAGCATCTACCGCCACGAGGTGCGTCGCGCCGCGGTCGAGATGCTGGTCTTCGCGGTCCACAACTTCGCGCGTGGTGACTTCAAGCCGCTGCCACTGAACTACGACGACCCGAACGTGACCGGCCGGCTGCGCCCGCTGATCCGGCAGGCCGATCGGGCGATCGACTGGCGCTCGGACTCGACCGCCGGCGTGGTGCGCAAGATCCGCGCCGCCGAGGGTCACCCCGGCGTGCTCGACACGATCGCCGGCCAGGAGTTCCATCTGTTCAACGTGTACGTCGAGCGCGGTCTGCGCGGCCGCCCGGGCGAGATCATCGCCACCCGCAACGGCGCGATCTGCCGCGCGACCGTCGACGGCGCCGTGTGGATTACCCATCTCAAGGCGAAGCCGGGTGGGCAGGCCCCGAATTACAAGCTGCCGGCCACTCGCGCGCTCGAGCTGGCGGGCATCGTGCCGGACGCGCCCGAGATCCCGGTCGCTCTGCACGCCCCGATTCCGCCGGGCCACACCTACCGCGAGATCTCCTACGAGGAGAAGGCCGGCGTCGGCTACCTGAACTTCGACTTCTACAACGGCGCGATGAGCACCGACCAGTGCCGGCGCCTGCGCGAGGCG
>DATFDC010000176.1:0-6433 GCA_035252415.1 Solirubrobacteraceae bacterium | reverse complement strand
GAGCTCCACCAACTGATCGGGCCGCGGCGGCCTTGGCGCAGCCGGCCGGCGGCGCCGGGTCCGCCGCGCGCCGGGCAGGAGGGAAACACACACGATGGCCGCAATGCCCGCCAGCACGACCAAACCGATCTCCGCGAGCAGCCTCACTGGCTCCCCTGCGCCTGCAGCCGACGCTCGAGCGAGTACAGGGCTGACAACGCGAGCTCGCGAAAGCGCTCGGGGATGGGATGCATGCTGTAGCGCGCCTCCTCGAAGAGGTTGGTCAACGTCCTCGTCTCGCGCTCGGTGCCGTGGCCGGCCATCAGCGCCCGGCTCAGGTACTCGCGCGGCGCCTCCGCCGGCGAGCGGACGATGCCGCGTTCTCCGAGCGAGCGCTGCATCGCGCTGTAGGCGGCGATCACCGCCCGGCGAGGATCCGTCTCAGTGTCGAGTGCGTCGATGGCTGCCGCGACTGCCGCATGCGTCGCGCTGAGTTCCGGAGCTTCAAGGGCAGGCCGCGAACGCCTTAGCCACAGGACTGCGACGACCGTGGCAAGCGCGATGCCGGCGATCGCCAGCAGCGTCCACGGAAGCCAGGCCGGGAGCGTGAACCCTCCCGCCGTCGCGCTCGTCCCAGTGGGCCGGGAAGCCGCATTCCCGAACGACTGACCTCCGGGTCGCGGCGCCTGGACGACCTGTCTGGTGCCGACCACCGCGGCCGCGACCAGCGCCCCCGCCAGAGCGAACGGGATCAACATCGCCACGAGCTTCCAGACCCAATGCACCTCAATCTCCGCCGGCTGGCGCTCGGGCGGGTCGTCCTTGCGCCGGCGTCCGGACCAGACCAGCAGCACGAGCCCGCCCGCCATCACCACGCCCATGCCGGCCAGCACCATCAACAGCGCCGTGGTGGGCGCCTGGGCGGAGTGCGCGTTCACCGCAGTGGCACGGGACAGCGGCGCGCGCGCCGCCATCGATACGACCGCGACTGCCACGGCGAGCCCCGCCGCTGTCGCCATCGCCTTTGCACGGGTCGACGTCTCGATGCGGCGGTAAAGCTCAGACCGGTACATCCTCATTCGCGCCTCCACGAAACGTCGCTGCTCTGTAGAGGCCATCAGCGGCCTCGGCCGCGGTCCGAGCGAGCCTCATCGCTCGAATCAAGAGTATCGCTCGGTATGATCAGACCAGGCGATGAGGCCCGCCTCATGAACCGCCGGCGCGGCTGATGGCTTCTACCGAAATGAGGTCCGGTGGAAGCTCATGAGCTCAACTAATGGTCGCGCGGAGGTTGCGCCCTCCACATTCAGGAGCATCCTGTTCGACCGCGGGGAACCCGCCGCCGGTGGGCCTGCCGGGGAGCCCGACTTCTTCGCCGACCTCCGCCTCGACCAGATCGTGGGTGCGCTAACCGAAGGGCGCGAGGAGTACGAGCTCGCCGGCTTTTACTACCGGCCTCTGCATGAGGTCGAATCGGTCCGTTACCGCCATCAGGTCCTCGGGGACCTGGAGCAAGCTGCGCTGCTCGTGGCCGTTCGCGCGTTCGCCGCCGGCATGCAGCAGATGCGTGAGCACCTTGCGCTCATGGCGAAGCTCCGCTACGAGCGCCAGAAGCAGCGCTGGTTCCTCGAGGCGGTCTCGGTTTATTGCCACACGATTTGCGCCCTCCACGAGCGGCTCGAAGGGCTGGAGCTGCACTCGCGGGGATTCCTGGGGCTGCGGGAGTATCTGACCGGACACGTCAAATCGGACGCGTTCGCGACGCTCGCCCATGACACGCAGGGCGTCGAGGACGATCTCGCAGCGGTCACTTATGCCGTCCACATCAAGGGCAACCGGGTGAGGGTGAGCCGACACGAGGACGAGGCGGACATGAGCGCCGAGATTGAGCGCACGTTCGAGAAGTTCCAACAGGGCGCCGTAAATGACTACCGAGTGCGCTTCCGCGGGCAAGCCGACATGAACCACGTCGAGGCCCAGATCCTGGACCTCGTCGCGAAGTTGCACCCGGAGACCTTTGCCGAGCTCGAGCAGTTCGGCCGCCGGCACGAACGGTATCTCGACGAGACGATCGGGCGGTTCGACCGCGAGATCCCGTTCTACCTCGCCTACCTGGAGTACATCGAGCCCTTGAAGGGCAAGGGCCTGACGTTCTCGCTCCCGCGCGTTTCGACTCGGTCAAAGCAAATCGCCGCCCGCGACACGTTCGACCTGGCGCTGGCGAGGAAGCTTGCCGAAGAGGACGCGGCGGTCGTGTGCAATGACTTTCACCTCACCGACGCCGAGCGGATCCTGGTCGTGAGCGGTCCGAACAATGGAGGCAAGACCACGTTCGCACGGACGTTCGGGCAACTGCACCACCTGGCCAGCCTCGGCTTGCCGGTGCCCGGAGGGGATGTTCGCCTGTTCCTCCCGGATCGGATGTTCACTCACTTCGAGCGCGAGGAGGAGATCGAGACATTACGCGGCAAGTTCGAGGACGAGCTCCACCGCATTCAGGAGATTCTGAAGCGGGCGACGAGTTCGAGCATGCTGATCATGAACGAGAGCTTCGGCTCGACGACGCTGCGTGACGCGGTCCTGGTCGGTAGCGAAGTGGTCAGGCAGATCATCGATCTCGACGCGCTTTGCGTGTTCGTGACCTTCGTGGACGAACTGTCACGGCTCGGCCCGAGCACGGTCAGCATGATGAGCACGGTCGTCCCGGAGGATCCCGCCGTGCGGACGTACAAGATCGTGCGAAAGGACGCGGACGGCCTGGCCTATGCGGCGGCGATCGCCGAGAAGTACGGCCTCACCTATGAAGCCCTGAAGAGGCGGGTCGCCAGATGAAGGCGTTCCTGATGCACGCAGGGCGCGATTTCGACCTCGAGTCCGAGCTGCCGGCACACGAGCAGGCACTGACGCAGGACCTTGAGCTGGAGACCCTGCTGAGGACGATGGCGGCCGGCGATGAGTTGATCGTCGACGTCGGTCGGCGGGCGCTGCTGCTGAGCCTGGGCGACCCCGAAGCGATTATCTACCGCCAGCGGGTCCTGGCGGAGTGTCTCGAGCATCCGGAGGTGGTCCGGGATCTCTATGGCCTGGCCGGCGAGGCGCTCAAGGCCGAGAAGGGTGTTTGGGGCGCCCTGCTCAGGGACTCTCCGCGAAACCTGCTCGGAACCTCGGTGCAGAAGATGGAGGTGCTCGTCGAGTTCCTCAAACGCGTCCGGGCGCTGGCCGACGAACACGCCGACACGTTCTCCTCCCGGGGGTTCACCCGCTTCTTCGCGATGCTGCGCGAGGAGCTCGACGAGCCATACTTCGAGCAGATCGAGAGCCATCTCAAGGCACTCAAATTCAATCGGGGAATGCTGATGAGCGCGCGGCTGGGCGCGGGCAACAAGGGCGCCGGGTACACACTGCGCCAGCCCCGGGAGCAGAGCCTGTTCGGTCGGGTGTTCGACCGCTCCGGGTTCAGCTTCACGGTCCCCGACCGCGACGAGAACGGCTTCAGGGCGCTGAGCGCTCTGGAGGAACGAGGTGTGAACCTCGTCGCCAACGCGGCGGCGCAGGCGGTCGACCACGTGCACAGCTTCTTCGCGATGCTCCGGATCGAGCTGGGGTTCTATGTGGGATGTCTGAACCTGGCCGAGAGGCTGGGCGAACTGGGCGGATCCCCTGCGTTCCCGGTGCCAGTCGCAGGCGGCGACCCGGCACTATCTGCGCGCGGGCTATACGACGTGTGCCTGCGGCTCACCACCTCAGAGGAGGTCATCGGAAACGACCTCGACGCCGATGGGAAGTCACTCGTGATGATCACCGGCGCCAACCAGGGCGGCAAGTCGACGTTCCTGCGAAGCATCGGCCTGGCCCAGCTCATGACCCAGGCGGGCATGTTCGTGGGAGCCGAGTCGATGCGGGTGAACGTCTGCGATGGCGTGTTCACCCACTACAAGCGTGAAGAGGACGAGACGATGGAAAGCGGCAAGCTCGATGAGGAGCTCGCTCGCATGAGCCAGATCGCCGACCACGTCACCGCGAACTGCCTGCTGCTCTGCAATGAGTCGTTTGCGGCAACCAACGAGCGGGAGGGATCCGAGATCGCCCGGCAGGTGGTGACCGCGCTGCTGGAGGCGGGTGTCAGGGTGCTCTTTGTCACCCACTTGTTCGACCTCGCTTCGAGCTTTCATCGCCGGGGTGGCGACGACGCGCTGTTCCTGCGCGCCGAGCGTGGCGCGGACGGAGCGCGGCCGTTCAAGATCTCCGAGGGCGAGCCGCTCCCGACCAGCTACGGGGAGGACTCCTACCGCAAGATCTTCGGGAGGCCCATCGATGCCGCACCGGCTGCGCCCCCGCAGAGTCGCTGGCAATAGCATGCTGAGCCGTGCCGGGTCGGGACAGACGGGAGCTGGCGGCGATCTTCGCCGGCGGTGTGGTCGGAGCCCTGCTCCGCGTCGCGCTGCTGCAGACGCACGCCGGCGCCGCCCCGGGGTGGCCATGGGTGACGTTTGCCGAGAACATCCTCGGCACCTTCCTCCTCGGTTACTTCGCGACTCGCCTCCAGGAGCGCCTGCCGCTCTCGGCCTACCGGCGACCCTTGCTCGGCACCGGATTCTGCGGCGCCTTCACGACGTTCTCCTCGATGCAGGTCGAGCTCCTGACGATGCTCGATGCGCATCGCTACGGCCTCGCAGCGGCCTATGCCGGCTCCAGCATCTTCGTCGGCTACGCCAGCGTTCACCTGGCCACCCTGTATGCGCGAAGGGCAAGGACCGTGGCGTGAGCGCGCCGGTCTGGATCGCGGTAGGGCTGCTCGGTGGGGTCGGCGCTCTGCTTCGTTTCGTGATCGACGGCCTCGTCGCCGCGCGTGTCGGCCGCGACTTCCCGCTTGGAACGTTCGTGGTCAACATGACGGGCGCGACGATCCTCGGCCTGCTCGTTGGTCTCGGGCTGGGTGGAGATCGGCTGCTGCTCGCCGGCACCGCCACGATCGGCTCCTACACCACCTTTTCCACGTGGATGCTCGAGAGTCAGAGGCTGGTCGAGGATGGTGAGCTGGCAGCCCCGATCGCAAACGTCCTTCTCAGCCTCGGCGTCGGGCTCGGTGCGGTGGCGCTCGGTCGCTTCGTCGGAGCTCACCTGTGAACAACGATTGCCTGAAACTCACCACCTACTTTGGCGAGCGCCACCGGACCGATGACCAGTTCGTAGCTGATGCCCTGCTCGACCTCTACGGGCGCAAGGAGATAGAGGTCAGTTTGATGCTCCGCGGCGCCGAGGGATTCGGCCTCAAGCACCACCTTCGCACCGACCGGCTGCTCACCCTTTCGGAGGATCTTCCCCTGGTATCGGTCGCGGTCGATACGCGGGGGCGGATCGAGAACATCCTCGAGGAGGTGACTCAGATCAAGCGTCACGGTCTGATCACGCTCGAGCGGGCGCGAATGCTGACCGGCGAGGTCGGGTCGGTCGCGCTCCCGGAGGAACTGCACGAGGCGACCAAGCTCACGATTTACGTCGGGCGCCAGGAGCAGATCTCGGGCTCCCCCGCGTTCATCACGGTGTGCGACCTGCTGCACCGCCGCGGTATCGCCGGCGCCACGGCGTTGCTGGGCGTGGATGGAACGGCCCATGGCGTACGGCAGCGCGCGCGGTTCTTCGGGCGAAACGCCGAGGTCCCGATGATGATCATCGCGGTTGGAGCCGGCGAGCAGATCGCGGGCGTGCTGCCCGAGCTTGGCGGACTGCTGCAGCGCCCGCTGCTCACACTCGAGCGGGTCCGCGTCTGCAAGCGCGACGGCCAACTCCTTTCGCCGCCGACAGCGCTTCCCACGACCGACCAGCAGGGTCTGGCGATGTGGCAGAAGCTGATGGTCTACGCCTCCGAGCAGGCCCGCCATGGACGCAGCCCGCTGCACGTGGCGCTGGTTCGCCGGCTGCGCGAAAGCGGAGCGAGCGGCGCGACCTGCCTGCGCGGCGTCTGGGGGTTCCACGGTGACCACCCACCGCACGGCGATCGCCTGCTCCAGCTGCGTCGGCACGTTCCGGTCGTGACGATCCTCGTCGACACACCCGAGCGGATCGCCGAGTCGTTCAAGATCGTCGATGAGCTCACCCGAGAGGCGGGACTGGTCACGAGCGAGATGGTGCCGGCGATGGCTTCCCTCAGCGAGGGAGAGCGAAAGCGCGGCGGTCTGCACCTCGCTCGGCACCGCTTCTGATCTAGACGCACACCCGGTATGCTCCGGCGTGAGCGATGAGGCTCGCTCGGAACGCGGCACGCGCCGCTGATGGCCTCTACAGACGACGTCAACGCCTGTGGAGGTCAAGTGGAGCCAATCGTTCTGGGTGGGCCTGAGCGGATCCAATCGTCCCGCGGTGGCGCCCGGGCAGATCTCGGCGAGCCGGAGCCATGGCTGGGTGTGCTCGACGAACTCCTGTCGCTCGCCGAGGGTCTGCTGGCCGAGACCCC